>JBCCLG010000091.1:0-11216 GCA_039027015.1 Acidobacteriota bacterium
ATCACCGAGAAGCTTCACTTCTACGTGCAGTTCGAGGACAGCGATGTCGAGCAGACCTCGTTCCAGTTCACCCGCCCCGACGAGTTCGACCTGCGGGATGATCTTGGCTTCGCGATCAACTATCGCTTCAACCCCAACGTGGTGCTCAAGGCTGAATATCACGAGGTCGACGAGCTGCTCCCCAGCTTTGCGCCCGTGGGGGTGCTGCCCGGCGGCCGGCCGCTTCTCGAGCCGATCACCTTCGATGCGCCCGACGGCTCATACTCGATTCTGAGCCTGGCGGTTAGCTTCTAGAGGCTGCGGAAGGGCGGGTTCCTCGCGAATGCGGAGAACTCCGAAAGCGCCGCTCCCTCACCTCCCTTCTAGGGCGGCGGGAGCGGCGTTTTGCCGTTGAGGGGCTCGCCGCGTAGAGGCACTAGCTCTCGCCGAGAAGAGGCAGCAGGCGCGGGCTCAGGACTTCCGAGCGCCAGCCCCGCATGGGCCCGGGAAGCAGGGGCCGGGCGCCGTCGAGCGAGCGCCTCTTCAGCTCTTCGACCGTGCGCTTGCTGGCCAGGAGCTCAGGCGCTAAATTCAGCTCGTCCGCAACCTGCTGAACCGCGGCGCGCAGCCGGCTGACCGCGTGCTTGTGCTGGGAGAGGTCGGTCACCCGAGGCAGGTGCTCCGGGCGCTCGTTGGCCGGCAGGCTGGCGGCGTCGCGAATCACCTGCAGCAGGGCGCGGCCGTGGCGCTCGGCGACTTTGGGGTCGACGCCGTCGACCTCGCGAAGGCGCGAGAAGGACCTGGGGCGCTGGAGAGCGAGGGCGATGAGCGCGGGCTCTCGGATCACGAAGTTGCGGGGCAGGTCGCGCTTGCGTGCCTCGCGCTCGCGCCAGGCCACCAGCTCCCGGAGCGCGGCCAGCTGAACGCGGCTCATGTGGCGTGCGCGGCCGATCTTGAGGTAGAGGTCCTCGTCCTCTGGAAAGGTGCTCGCGTTCTCGAGCTGCCGCCTGCCTTCTTCCACCATCCACTCCGTGCGGCCGTGCTGCTCAAGCTCACCCGCGAGCTGCCGATACGCCGGGATGAGATAGGCGACATCCAGCGCGGCGTAGTGCAGCTGCGCCGGCCGCAGCGGTCGGCGCAGCCAGTTGGAGCGGGTCTCGCCCTTGGGGATGGTCAGACCGAAAAGATCGTCGATCAGCCGGGCGTATCCCGGGGAGTAGCCTCGGCCAACCAGGGCTGCGGCGGTTTGGGTGTCGAAAAGCGGGTGGGGAAGGGCGTCGAACTCGAGCCCCAGGACCTCGAGATCCTCGCTGCCAGAGTGCAGGATCTTGAGCACCGACGCGGCCTCGAGAACCTCGATCAGCGGGCCGAAGTCGTCGATCGCCAGGGGATCGACCAGGAAGACCTCGTTGCCGGAAGCGATCTGCAGCAGCCCGAGCGCCGGGAAGAAGGTCCTCTCGCGGACGAATTCCGTGTCGAGGGCGATGACCTCTCGCTCGAGCCAGCGCTCGGACGCTGCCCGCAGCTGGCCGCTATCGCCGAGGATTTCGAAGCGCACGTCCGCCGGCTGAGGCAGGCTGCTCACGGTCATCCCGTCGCGGCGGTGCGCAGCCGCCGCCGCACCCTGCTGAAGAAATGAGACGTCAGGGCGACGAAGGGTCGCGGGGCGAGGCGGTAGAGCCACCATACGATCCCAGCGTGGGCGTTGACGGTGATCACCGCGCGATTGCGCTGAACGCCGCGCAGGACCTTGCGCGCGCACAGCTCCGGCGTGATCGACGCCTTCATGACCGGATCGATCATCGCCTGCTTATCGACCGAGAAATACTCGATGCGATCGAAGAGGTCCGTGGCCACCAGACCCGGGCAGATGACGCTGACGCCGACCCCCAGGGAGGCCGCTTCGGCACGCAGCGATGTCGACAGGCCCACGACGGCGTGCTTGGTAGCGCAGTAGGCGCTGGTCATCGGGAAGGGCACCAGGCCCGCAACGCAGGCGGTATTGGCGATATGCCCCGAACCCTGACGCACCATGTGGGGGTAGGCCGCGACGACGCCGTGAACCACGCCCTTGAGGTTGATGTCGATGATGCGGTCCCAGGCATCGGGCGTCATGTCGCGCGCCTCGCCCGTCATGCCGATGCCGGCGTTGTTGAACAGCCAGTCGATCCTGCCGCGCTGCTCGACCAGGCCTTCGACCAGGGAGGTGAAGGCGGCCGAATCGCTGACGTCCAGGCTCGCCGCCTCGCCGCTGCCGCCCCGGCCCTCGATGCCGGCCACAACCTCCGAAGCGGCCTCGAGGTCGCGGTCCGCAACCAGCACCCAGGCGCCCCGCGCGGCCAGGCCCTCGGCCAACGCGCGGCCGATGCCCCGGCCGCCGCCGGTCACCAGAGCCTGGGAGTCTCGAAAGCCGCTCATCTCACCTCATAGCCATAGCCGTAGCTGTACCGCACGCGGATGAATTGGTTACGTTTTGCGGCCGCCGGTGTTGCCTCCGGACCCACGAAGCGATCAGGCGGTCCTCTGAGCCTGGGGAGTGCCGTGGCACTTTTTGTACTTCTTCCCGGAGCCGCAGGGGCAGGGGTCGTTTCGGCCGACCTTTGCGGTCGCTCTCTGGACGGTCGCGGGAGCGGGCGTACTGGTCTTGGCCGGCGCGGAGAGCTGCATTTGATGGCGCATCCGCTCGATCATCTGGCGCTTGCGCTCCTGCATCTCTTCTTCGCTGATGGGCTCGAGCCGGTAGAGGTGCCTTACCGCCGTGTCCTCATAGCGGTTTTTCATCTCGGCGAAGAGCTCGAAGCTCTCACGCTTATATTCGTTCAGCGGATCGCGCTGCGCCTGACCGCGCAGGTGGATACCCTCTTTGAGGTGGTCGAGGGCGAGGAGGTGGTCTTTCCAGGCGTCGTCGATCACCTTGAGAAAAACGCTGCGCTCCATCTGACGGACCGTCTCGACGCCGTGCCGCTCTTGCTTGGAGTGGTATTTCTCTCGCACCAGGTCTTTGAGGCGCTCCTCCAGCTCCTCGACTCCGAGTTCCTCAAGCTCGAGGTCCGGCACGGAGTTGAGGTCGATGTCGAAGAAGTCGAGCATTTCGGTCGACAGCTCGGCGAGATTCCAGTCGCGGGGATCGAGGTCGGCGGAGCAGTGGTTGGCAACCGCTCCCTCCACGATCTCTGCAGCGACCTTGTCGACCAGCCCGGATTCGGCCTCGGGATCAAAGCCCAGCATCTCGTCGCGCAGCTCGTAAACGGCCTCGCGCTGCTTGTTCATGACGTCGTCATATTTCAGCAGCTGCTTGCGAACCTCGAAGTTGCGGCCCTCGACCTGGCCCTGGGCGCGCTCGATGGCCCGCGTGACCATCTTGTGCTCGATGGCCTCTCCCTCTTCCATACCGATCTTGCCCATCAGGTTCTGCACCCGCTGGGTGTTGTCGCCAAAGATGCGCATCAGGTCGTCATCGAGGGAGATGAAAAAGCGCGACGATCCCGGATCGCCCTGGCGGCCGGAGCGGCCGCGCAGCTGGTTGTCGATGCGGCGAGACTCGTGGCGCTCGGTGCCCAGGATGTGGAGGCCACCGGCCGCCTTGACCTCCTCACCCTCGGCGACGGTGATGGCGGTGAACTTATCGAGGGCGGCCTGGAAGGCCTCGGGGTCCTTGTCGGGATGCGCTTCGGCCCGCGCCTGCCCCTCGGCGTTGCCGCCGAGCACGATGTCGGTGCCGCGGCCGGCCATGTTGGTGGCGATGGTCACCGCGCCCTTGCGCCCGGCCTGGGCCACGATCGTCGCCTCTCGGTCATGAAATTTGGCGTTCAGCACCACGTGGCGCACGCCCTTTTTCTTGAGCAGCTTGGAGAGCTTCTCGCTGTTCTCGATGGAGGCCGTGCCGGCGAGCACCGGCTGTCCGCGATCCTGGCAGTACTGGATCTCTTCGACCACCGCATTCCATTTCTCGTTCTCGGTGCGGAAGATGGCGTCGGCGTAGTCGATACGGGCGATGGCGCGGTTGGTCGGGATCACGGTGACGTCGAGTTCGTAAATCTCCCCGAATTCGGCCTCTTCCGTTTCCGCGGTGCCGGTCATGCCGCTGAGCTTGTCGTACATGCGGAAGTAGTTCTGGAAGGTGATGGTCGCGAGAGTTTGGTTCTCTTTCTCGATTCGCACCCCCTCCTTGGCCTCCACCGCCTGGTGCAGGCCGTCCGACCAGCGGCGGCCCGGCATCATGCGGCCGGTGAACTCGTCGACGATCACCACGCTGCCGTCCTTTACCAGGTAGGCAACGTCCTTCTTGTAGAGGTGGTGAGCGCGCAGCCCCTGGTTGACGCCATGGAGAAACTCCATGTTCTCCATGTCATAGAGGTTCTCGATGTTGAGGAGTTTCTCGGCCTTGGCCACGCCCAGTTCGGTGAGGGCGACGGTGTGCGCCTTCTCGTCGACCAGAAAGTCGCCGGTGGTGTATTTGTTGCCCTCTTCGTCCTCATGCTCGTCGCCGCGCTCGAACTTCGGGATTATGCGGTCGATGCGGTAATACTTCTCGGTCGACTGCTCTGAGGGTCCCGAGATGATCAGGGGAGTTCGAGCCTCGTCGATCAGGATCGAGTCGACCTCGTCGACGATGGCGTAAAAGTGCCCTCGCTGCACCATCCGGCTGCTGTCGACCACCATGTGATCGCGCAGGTAGTCGAAGCCGAGCTCGTTGTTGGTGGCGTAGGTGACGTCGCAGCCGTAGGCCTCGCGCCTGGCGTCGTTGGGCATATTCGTCTTGATGACGCCCACGGTCAGGCCCAGCATCTCGTAGACCGGCCTCATCCAGTCGGCGTCGCGCTCCGCGAGGTAGTCGTTGACCGTCACCACGTGGACGCCCTTGCCTTCGAGGGCGTTGAGGTACACGGCGAGGGTCGCCATCAGCGTTTTGCCCTCGCCGGTCTTCATCTCGGTGATCTTGCCGCTGTGCAGCACCAGGCCACCGATGAGCTGAACGTCGTAGTGGCGCATGCCGAGGGTGCGCTTGGAGGCTTCGCGCACCGTGGCAAAGGCTTCCGGCAGGAGTTCGTCGGTGCTGCGACCGGCCTCGAGCTGCTGGCGAAACTCTTCGGTCTTGGCCTGGAGCCGTTCGTCGGTCAGCTCTTCGATCTGCGGCTCGAGAGCGTTGATTTCCTGAATGACCGACTGCATGCGCTTGATGTCGCGCTCATGCCTCGTGCCGAAGACTTTGGTCAAGACCTTATTGAACATGGACCACTCCCGTGGCGGGTAGATCGGGTATCGAAAGAATGAGGGAAGTCTGGTGGGCTGAGCGGGCGGTGGCGAACGGTGACGGTGAGCTCGCGAGCCTTGGGTGACCGCCGGTGCCATCGGCGGCGCCGTTCTGCAGCTGAGTCCCCGGCAGCGCGCCGCGTTTCCGCGGGCGAGCCAGCGTGCCCGCCGTTCGGGACGGCCGCGGGCCAGGCCTCCGCCGCACCCGGCCCTGCCGCCTTTGGAGCAAGAGGCCGGTGGCGATCGGGCCCGGGTTGTGAGGCGAAGAGGGGCTCTCACCCCGCGCTCGCCGCCGTCAACAGCTTAGCAGAGACAGGCATTCCCCCAGATTCACGAAACCCCCCGGATCGTGCGATCTGCGGGGGGCGCGAGGGCTGTTCGCTCAGGGGCGATCAGTCGAGAATATAGACCAGCGGATTCTCGGAGCGACCGTCGACCCGCACCTCGTAGTGCAGGTGATTGCCCGTGGAGCGGCCGGTGGAGCCCACCTTGCCGATCAGGTCGCCTCGCTTCACCCGGTCGCCTACCTCGACGTCGATCTTCGACAGGTGGCCAAAGCGGGTGGTGATGCCGAATCCGTGGGAGAGGTAGACGACCTTGCCGTAGCCCGAGACCGTTCCGGCCTCCACGACCAGCGCATCGCCTGGCGCGACCACCGGCCGGCCGCGGGGAGCGGAGACATCGAGGCCCGGATGGAAGGCTCTGCGGCCGGTGAAGGGATCTTTTCGGTAGCCGTAGCGGCTGGTGTAGATGCCCTTAACGGGAGCGATGGTCGGCAGGCTCGAGAGACGAAGCCGGCGGTCGTCGAGCCGTTCTTCCAGGCTGTTCATACCCTGGTCGAGTCCTTCGAGTCCGCGCTGCAGGGCCTGCATCTCGAGGTTGAGGGGAGAGTCCGGGAGTACCTCGATCTCAGGACGCTCGAATCTCGGGTCAAGGCCGCCGATTCCGAGTTCGCCGGAGGGCGAAAGCTCAGCGACTCCCGCGACGATCGCCAGCTGGTGGATGCGCTGCTGATAATCGCTAAGTCGGGCTTCCATGTCTCGGATATTGGACTCGAAGCCTTGATTGACGGCGCGCAGCTCGTTGTTTTCAAGCTGAACTTGATCGAGCTGGCTGCGGTCAAAACTGTTGTCGAAGTAGAGGACTGTCGCCACCAGTCCTCCCAGGGTTGCGGTCACAAGCAGGCCTAGAGAGAGGCCAACCTGGAGAGTCGAGAGCCGCCACTTGCGAAATTTCGCTCGAGCGTGCGGGACGAAGATAATCGTATGCTGCTTCAAATCGATCCGAGGTCCGGAAGTGAACGACCGCCGTCCGGCGATTGCCGTCCTGAACAGGGGACGGAATCAACGACTCACGCGAAGGGTCGAGGCTGGGCTGTCCCGACCCGCGACAGGCTCGCTTGAATCTAGAGTCAAACGCGCACGGCTCCTGATGGCTGTCTGCCAAGTGCCGCGATTGTAGCCAATACGAACTTGCTGTCAAGGTTTCGTCGATCCGGCCGAGAAACGGCGCAAGTCTCTATGCTTCAATGGCATGCGTAATTTGCCGAAGCGGCTAAAAATGCGCTGCTTTGCTATGATTCGGTGAGATAATACGATCTGTCTTGACGATGCTCATTGCTCGTTTCATGACCTGGTCCTGACGCCTGCAAGGGGAGCGCGGCGCCGCCTAACTGCGCCGCTGTGCCCCTGGCGACGGCGGTATGAGATCTCTTCGAAGGAGTGCGCCGTGGGGTGCCCATATTCCGATTCGGCCCAACCGTCCGCTAAATCCGACTCCGGCTGCCCGGTGTCCTCCGACGACGTCCGCGCCGCGAGCCCGGGCAGCACCGAAGCGCGGTCTCAAGGCTCGGTCCCCCGGCCCATGGCCGTCGTCCCGGGTCCCAAGCCGATGCCGCTACTCGGATGGCGCGGCAACGCTCTGCGTTTTTTCGGCAACCCGGTGAAATACATGATGCGGCTGTTCCACGACCATGGCCCGGTAGCGCGCCTGGCCGAAGGCTTCAGCAGGCCGCTGTTTTTTGCTTCGGACCAGCCCGAGATCGCGTCGTTCTTCGCCCTCGATCCGGACTCGGCGAAGGCGGTGCTGAACGACACCAAGACCTTTCAAACCCGGCGGCCGCCGGGCCCGAATTTCCCGACTTACCATCGTCTCTCAACCAATATTCTCTTCATCAACGGAGACCGCCATCGCCAGCAAAAAACGCTGATGCGGCCTTGGTTCGACCGGGCTCATATCCAGTCCTATTACGCCGACATGGTGGCGAGCACCCAGCGCATGCTCGAGGAGTGGGAGGATCGAGAAGAGATCGAGCTGATGGGGGAGATGAGCCGTCTGACCCTCGGGATCAGCAGCGAGACCCTCTACGGCCTGAAGTCACACCACGGCGAACGGCACCTCGCCGGCATGATGGCGCAGATGATTCGGTCCCTTTTCTCGCCGGCCGCTTTGGTGCAGGTCAATCTGCCGGGAACGCCGTACTCGCGGCTCCTGAAGCTGATGGCGAGGATCGAAGAGGTTCTCCTCATCGAGGTGGAGCGCAAGAGGCGCGAGGGATGTGTCGGCAAGGATATTTTGTCGGCGATGGTCAAGGCCCACGACGAGACCCCCGGGGAGCTGAGCGCCGACGAGCTTCTGGGCGAGGCGTTCACCCTTTTCTTCGCCGGCCACGACACGGCCTCCAAAGCGCTCGTCTGGACGCTTTTCCTGATCGCTCAGCATCCGAAGGTCGCCGCCGAGCTGCAGGAGGAGGTCGACGGCGAGCTGCAGGGCGAGCCGCCGAGCTACGGGCGCATCTTTCGCCTCGCCGTTCTCGACCGAGTCATCAAGGAGAGTCTGCGGGTGATGCCGCCCGCCGTGGTCTTCCCCCGAGTCGCCACCGTGCCGACCACCCTGGGGGGATTCGAGATCGCGGCGGGGAGTGAGGTTCTCTACAGCCCCTACGTGATCCACAAGACCGCTCCTATCTACCCTCAGCCCAATCGATTCGATCCGGATCGATGGAGGTCGATCAAGCCCAAGGCTTTTGAATACATGCCGTTCGGCGCCGGCGCGCGGCTGTGTTTGGGCGCCTCGTTCGGCATGATTCAGCTGCGGGTGATCATCGCCCTCATCCTGCAGCGCTACCGGCTCTCGGTGGTCGAAGGAACGCGCATCGACCTCGACACCAACGTCGTGATCGGACCGAAGGGGCCGATGCCGATGCGGATCACGCCCCAGGATCACCGATTCGAGGACTCGCCCGCCCGGGTCGGCGGATACATCCGCGAGATGGTCGATCTCGCGGACTGATAATGGGCCTCAGCCTGCGTCCTCGTACCCCGCCATGGCGCACACCCGCTCGAAGTGGTGAGGCTCCACGGGCTGGATCGACAGGCGCTGGCCCTTGCGGATCACCAGCATGCCGTCGAGATCGTCCTCTTCCTTCATTTCGTCGAGGCTGACCTTGCGCTCAAAGCGCGCGTGGAAGGCCACGTCGATCAGCTGCCAGCGCGGGTTTTCCTCGGTGGACTTGGGGTCGTAATACTTGCTGTCCGAGTCGAATTGAGTCGGATCTGCATAGGGCGGAGAGGCCACCCGGGCCAGTCCGACCACTCCCGGGGGCTTGGTGTTCGAGTGGTAGTACAGGATGAGGTCCCCGACCTTCATCTCATCTCGCATGAAGTTGCGCGCCTGATAGTTGCGCACGCCGTCCCAATAGGTCTGACCGTCTTTCTCTAGCTCGTCGAGGCCGTAGACGTGAGGCTCGCTTTTGAAAAGCCAGTAGCGCACTTCGCTCATCGAAATCTCCAGGGCTCATAGAAGGGGGGAGGGGGGCCAGCGCCTCAGGTCGCGAGATCTTTGGGCAAGGGGCCAAAGTTCTCGCGGTAGCGCTCGATGAAGTCCTGCAGGGAGTAGGCGTGGGACTGCGGACCGTTCTGTTCGACCACGTAAGCCGACGCGATCGAGCCCATGCGACCGCAGACCTCGAGGTCGAAGCCGTTGGCCAGACCGATCAGAAAGCCCGAGCGATAGGAGTCGCCCGCGCCGGTGGGGTCTACGAACTCGCCGATCTTGGCGGCCGGAACGGCGATGTCGGACTCGCCGCGACGCAGGATCTTTGAACCCTCGCCGCCGAGGGTGACGACCACCATGTCGACCAGATCGAAGACGGTCTCCTCGTCTACCCCGGTCTTCTTGCAAAAGACGGCGAACTCGTAGTCGTTGAGCACCATCATGGCGGCGCCCCTGGCGGCTTCGGCGAGGTCCTCGCCCTCCATGGCGGTGACCTGGAAGGACGGGTCGAAAACGAAGGGAAGGCCGAGCTCCCGGGCCTCGCGGCAGTGGCGCATCATGGCCGCAGGGTCATCGGGCGCCACGATCAGCAGGCCGGCGTTTTCGCCGCGCAGCTCGGCGAGGCTGAGCTCGCCCGCCCGCCCCATGGCGCCGGGGAAGAAGCCGGTGATCTGGTTGTCGGTCTGGTCGGTGGTGATGAAGCAGGAGGCCGTCGCGATGTCGTCATGGGTTTTGACTCCGCCCAGATCGACGCCGTGCTTCTCGAGCCAGTCGGCGTAGTCGGAGAAGTCGCTGCCCGCGGTCGCCAGCACCCGGGCACCGTGGCCCAGCAGAGCCATAGAGTAGGAAATGTTGCCGGCGCAGCCGCCGCGCATTCGGCGCATCTCCTGGACCAGGAAGGAGATGTTGATGACGTGAAGCTTCTCGGGCAGGATGTGATCCTGGAATTTTCCGGGGAAGACCATGATTTGGTCGAAGGCCAGGGAGCCTGCAACGAGAATTTGCTGTTCTGGGCCAAGGGATATCGTCGGACGGGTCAAGGTTTGCTCCTCGCGGGGGTGATCTGCTGAATATCGCGGATGATCTTGTAGTGGTGGTGGTCGTGAACGATGAGAAATCGGAGCCACTGCCCCGCATTGAGGGGGCCGAGCACGGGGTGGCGGACCTTCCCGGGGAGGGCGGCGATCTGCGGCAGGTCGGCGCCAAGACTCGCAAGTCGCTCGCGGGTTCCGGCGAGCTCGCTCTCCAAGGCCGGGGGCTCGAGATTCCCGGGCGCTACCGATTTGGGCGCAGGCGCCTTGCCTCTCGGTAGCCAGCCGGTGCCGAGAACCACGTAGGCGGACGGCCGCGGACCCCCGAGACCCGTCTCTGCTCGACCCGCCAGCACCCGCTCGAGATGGCCGACCACGAAGCTTGCGACCTTGCCGAGATGGTCGACGTGCTGGCCCACCGACCACGCGGAGACCTTCGGCGCGGCGAGCGCGAGAAAGTCGGGCCGGCGTGACCACTCGACGAGCCGGTCCTGGCGCTCGAGGGCCGTACGGTGGTTTCGCTGAAGGTTAGAGGCGGACACGGGAAATCCAGGACGGGACGAGGAGACTCGAGGGACGCTGGGGCTCGAAGGTTTGGCTAGGCCTCGGGGTCTTGTTCGGTGGAGGTCTGCTCGGCCTCGCCTTCAGAGGCTGACTCGGCCTGTCCTGAGCTTTGTTTCCCGGTATGGCCCATTCCGGAGTGGTCCATCCCGGAGTTTTCCTCTCCGGAATGTTCCATCTCGGAGGGGTCCGACGAACCGTCGGCGGCCTGCGTCTTCTCGAAGCCCAGCTGGGTTGCTCGCGGGATCTCCCGCATCTCGGTGATTTCCAGCGGCGGCGAGCCGTCCCAGTCGACCTTGAGGGTGAAGCTCACTTTATCGCCGACCTCCAGGCCCTCGAGCAGCTCCTGTGCCGCCACCGGAAAGCCCATGGCCATGGGTTTCATGCCGACGATCTCGCCGTCGATGGATTCGAAGGTCGGAATTTCCTCGTGAGCGAGGATGAGCTCCTGCCCAGGGCCTTCGGTGCTCGGCAGCTGACGCACGACGCCCCGGGTGTCGTAGGTCTTGGCCTCGGCGCCGGATTCCTCAGGAGCGTCGCCGCAGGCGGTCATCAGGAGGGCGGCGAGGGCGAGCGCGCGCCGAGCGGCGGCAGTGCGGGGTTGACTCATGACTGCGG
>JBCCLG010000092.1:0-11135 GCA_039027015.1 Acidobacteriota bacterium
CCTCGGCATGGACGCCCTGCCAGGAACTCCGCCGGGAGACTCTCCCCAGGTCAAGCCGGGCCTGCGGCTCTGGGACCTCCTGATCTGGCTTCTCGGCCTGGCGACCACGGCTTTTCTCGCCGGGCGCGGCGCGCCTTTCTGGTTCGAGGCGGTGCAGAAGCTGATCGGGCTGCGGGAGAAGCTGCGGAACGATCGAGTCAGGGCCGCGGGCGATCAACAGGAGACGCCGGCTGGTGAAGCGCCGTCAGGCGGATCAAAGCCCTGATCAGGCTTCCTCGGTGCGCAGGCGAAAGGCGGCGACCGCCGACGGGGTCTTCTCCTTGGGCAGCCCGGCGGCCATGGCCTTGACCGCGCGGCGCCAGGTGCGCTGGGCGGTCCACTGCTTGGCGTCCACGGGCGCCAGCTGGGCGCCCATCTCGAGCAGGCGGGAGGCCAGCTCCGGCCGCAGCTCGCCGCGGGCGTCCACAGCCAGGGCCTCGATCTCCGCCCCTTCGCGATAGAGCGCGAGAAGGCCAAAAGGCGGGTCGTCCGAGCCTCCGGGAGCCTGGAAAAACGCGACCCGGCCGCGCTCGCCGTCCTCCAGCTCGGCCAGCACCCCCTCGACCAGGGCATGGCCCGAGGCGAAAAACTCGAGGCTTTCATCGGCCACCGCCAGCTCGCGATCGAAGGTGCCGAGGAAGCGGCTGCCGCCGGCGACTCCGGGCAGATGGTCGATCAGGGCGTGGGAGCCGAACTCGATCAGCCACGAGCGCGAGCCGCCGAGCGCCTCGCAGCCGAAGCCGAAGCGCGACACCGCTCGGGTGACCACCGATTCGGTCAGGGCGTCGAGATCCGCGGGCACGCGGGCGAGAATCTCGTCCGCCATCTCGGGCCTAAAGGGGTCGCGGTGCAGCTCAAAATAGGCCGCCTCGCGGACTCGGTCGGCCGCGCGGCGGGCCTCGTCGAGCACCTCGGAGAAGCTCTCGAGGGTCGCCTCCTCGGCGTCCTCCCCCGCCGCCGCACCCGCTCCTGCACCCGTGAGGGCGCGCTCGGTGATCGCCTCCGACACGTGGCGCAGCTCGCGCACCAGGCCGCCGAGGGGCTTCTCGAAAAGGCCGATCGCCTCGTAGAGCTCGATGAGGACGCGGCCGAAGCCCGAGGGAGGCCTGAAATACACGATCTCGGTGGGAATCTCGCGGCCGATGCGGTCGAGACGGCCGATGCGCTGCTCGACGGTGGCCGGATGCCACGGCACGTCGAAGAGCACCAGGCGCCGGCAGAACTCGAAGTTCCGCCCCTCGCCGCCGCATTCGGTGGAGATCAAGACCGAGGGCCCGTCGGTCAGCCGGAAGCGGGCCACCTCGATATCGCGCCTCTCGGGCGAGAGATCTTCGTGGAAGATGCCGACCTGAACCCGGCCCAGGGCGCGGCGCAGCTCCTCCAAAGACTCCCGATGGGCGACGAAGATCAGCGTCTTGTCGCCGTCCTTGGCCCAGCGGGTCGAGCGCTCGATCAGCCACGCCACCCGGGGATCGGCCTTCTTGGCCTTTCCCACAGCGTCGCTCAGCTCCTCGTCGTCCTGCACCAGGGGCTCGAGGCAGGCCGGCGAAGAGAGCGAACGCGCGATGCGGTCGGCGAGGCGGGCGCGCGCGGGCTCGCTCTCCGCCGGGCGGGCGCGCAGCAGCTCGGTGGGTCGCGCGAGGGTCCGCCAGCCGGCCGCATCGTCGATCTCGACCGGCCGCGGCAGGCGCGGCGGCAGGCCGCCGATGTCCTGTCGCCGGGTGGCGCTGGTGCAGGCCGGCAGGGGCTCGCGACCTTCGAGACGCGTCTCGAAGGAGGTGCCCTCCTCGAGCTCGTCGGGTCTTAGAAGCTGCAGCAGGCGGAAAAAGCCGTGGGCGTCGTCCTCGAGCGGCGTCGCGGTGAGCAGCAGGGCATGACGGCCGAGATCGGCGATCGGTCTCAAGGCCCGGTAGGCGGGATTGCCCGGGTGGCCGGGCGGACGCCGCACGTGGTGCGCTTCATCGACCACCAGAAGGTCGATGCCCGCCTCGGCCGCGTGCTCGGCGAGTCGGCGATCCTCCGCCAGCCTCTCGAGGGAAACGATGACCCGGCGGTGCACGTCGAACGGATTGAAGCCCGGTCCGTGGTCTTTGGCCACGTCGGCCAGGCGCTTGTCGTCGAGCAGCACAAAAACCTGGTGATATTTACGCCACAGCTCGCCGAGCCACTGCACGGTGAGAGTTTCTGGAACCACCACCAGCGCCCGATCGATCTCGCCGCCTCCGTCCGCGCGCAGCAGCCGATTCATGATCAGGCAGGCCTCCACGGTCTTGCCGAGGCCGACCTCGTCGGCGAGGAGAAAGCGCACCGGCCTCTCTTCCTCGAGAGCCCGGGTGGCGCGCTCGGCGGCGTAGAGCTGGTGGGGGTAGAGCCTTATACGCCCGCCGAGGAACGAGCCCAAGCCGCCCCGCCGGCGCAGCCGGTCGAGGGCCATGGCGTCGAGGCGGTTGCGAAAGTCCTCCACCGAATCCAAATCGCCGCGGCGCAGGCGCTCAAAGGGCGAGGGCGGCGCCGGCAGCGGCCACAGCTCGTCCACCGGCAGCCAGCGGCCGTCTTTGACCCGGGCCCGATCGCCCTCGACCTCCTCGATCGTCACCTCCTGACCGCTCTCCCCCACCCGGGCGCGCCCGCCGACCTCCAGCTCCAGGGGAGCGAGGGCGTCGGAGCTGGCGGCGATCTCGAGGGTCTCTCCGGAGTCGGGAAAGAAGACGCTCAGTCGCCGGCCGGTGGCCGCCACCACCATGCCCGGACCCAATTCCGCGTTGAATCGATGGCGTACACGCTGCCCTGGTTGCCACATCGCTGAGGTTCACTCTTCCTTCAAAATTCGCTCGAAGACCCGGCGCAGCTCCGGCAGCCTGAAGGGCTTGGAGAGCCGGCCGGCGAATCCGTAGTCCAGATGGTTGGCCATCACGGGATCGTTAGAGTAGCCGCTATAGACCACCGCCCGCACCCTGGGATCGATCGACAGCAGGCGATTCATCGCGTCCTGGCCGCCCATGCCGCCCGGCACCGTGAGATCCATCATCACGATGGCGAAGCGTCGCGAGTCGCTCATCGCCTGCTCGTAGAGGTCGATCGCCTGGCGCCCGTCCTCGGCAAAGCTGACCTCGAAGCCCAGGCGCTGAAGCATGGCTCCCGAGGTTCGGCGCACCACCGGGTCGTCATCCATGATCAGGACCCGACCAAATCCCTGGTACGAGGAGTCCGGGCCAGCGTCATGCAGCGGCAGGGCCGCGGAGCTGACGGGCAGGAAAAGATGAAAGCGGGTGCCGCGCCCGGGCTCTGAGTCCACCGTCAGCAGCCCCTCGTGATTCTTGACGATCGAGTAGGCGGAGGCCAGTCCCAGGCCCCTGCCCTCTTCCTTGGTCGAGAAGTAAGGATCGAAGATGCGATCGAGAAGCTCCGGAGCGATGCCGGTTCCCGTGTCGATGACGTCGATGCGCACAAAGGCTCCGGGGCCGAGGGGATCCGGGCCCCGGTCGACGTTTCTGCCGACCACCCGGATCTCGCCGCCGCCCGGCATCGCCTGGCTGGCGTTGATCAGAAGGTTGTTGAGCACCTGGCTGATCTGACCGGCGTCGATATCGACCACCGACAGATCGGCCTCGAGGTCGAGGGTGCAGCGCACCTTCGAGCCGCTCAGCACGAAGGACGCCGAGTCTTCGATCACCTCGTGGATCGACGCCGCCTCGCGGATCGGCGCGCCGCCGCTCGAAAAGGTGAGGAGCTGATGGGTCAGCTCCCGGGCGCGCATCAGCGCACTCTCGCCGTCGCTCAGCAGCTGTTGATCTTCCGCATTGAGACGTCCGGAGTCGCGCACCAGGGAGAGGTTGCCGAGCAGCACCGTGAGCAGATTGTTGAAGTCGTGGGCGATACCGCCGGCCAAAATGCCTACGGCCTCGAGCTTCTGGGCGCGCGCCAGCTCGGCCTCGATGCGCTGGCGGTCGGAGATGTCTCTGAACGCGAAGACCATGCCGCTCAGGCTGCCCTCGCTGAGAATCGGCGCGGAGGTCAACTCCACCTGCCGCCGCTCGCCGTTCTTATCCTCCAGAAGCGCGGTGCGGGTCGGCCCCATGGTCTCGCGAATGGTGTCCGTGAGAAGAGCGACGGCCGTCTCGCCGGCGGCGAGGGCTCCCATCGCCGCCTCCCGCTTCTCCGCCGCCGCGGCGTCACCGCCGCCGCCCAGGACGCCGAAGTCTCCGGGGATTTGATAGAGCCTCAGCACGTCGTCCACGGACCTGCCCACCGCCTCGGACTCCCGCCACGCGGTGATCGCTTGGGCCCCCGGGTTCAGCAGCGCCACCCGCCCTTTTTCGTCGGTGGTGATCACGCCGTCCTCGATCGCCCGAAAGGTCTTGCGGTAGCGATCTTCGGAGGCCTCGAGCTCCGCCGTGCGCCGGCCGACCTCTTTCACCAGCTCCCGCGAGTGTCGCCGCTGGAGCAGCACCACCAGGACGGAAAAAAGGGCCGCCGTCGCCAGAAGACCGATCAGAGCGATGAACCACCCGCGCCGCCAAACCTCCGCGTGGACCTTGATCGACGCCGAGGTCACCGGCGCGGACCATTCGCCCCCGGGCAGCGCCGCCTGCAGGTGCAGCCTGTAGGTTCCCGGCTCGAGACTCGGAATCCTCAAAATCTGCTCACCGGAAACAAAGGGAGTCTGCCAGCCGCTCTGCGCGCCCTCGAGCCACGAGCGGAAGCGCAGCTCCTGGCGCTCGATCAGGCTCACCGCTTCAAAGACGACCAGGGAGTCGCTGGGGCTCGAGAGCAGCTCCACGGGCTGATCGAGCGCGAAGCTCTCGCCGGCGGCCTGCAGGCTGAGGAGGCGAAGCCGAGGCGGTCTGCGAAGAACGGCGAAGCGAGGCTCGAAGCGGCTCAGGCCGCCGCTGGTGCCGATCCACAGGGTGCCGTCGCGGCTGGTCAGAACAGCGTTCCGGAAAACCTCCCTGCCGGCCAGGCCGTGGCGCACGCCCAGGCGCTCGATCTCTCCGCCGTCGGGCCGCAGCCGCAGGACGCCGTCGTCGACCCCGAGCCAAAGATCCTGCCGGTGGCGCCACGCGAAAAAAACCGGCTCTGACACCTCCGGGTCGGTCGCCGGCACCAGCTCCTCGCCGCCCGCGGGAGCCCGAAAAAGGCCGCCCGCCGTGGCCACCCATGGCCCGCCGGAGGGGTCCGGAGCCACGCCGAAGGTGCTCTGGCAGGCGGGCGTTCGGCAGGTCCAGGTGCGCCAGGACTCGCGCTCTCGCCCCGGCTCCAGGCGGTGCAGCCCGCTGGCGGTGGCGAGCAGGATCGAGCCGTCCTGAGCCTCCACGATGCGGCGGACGTGAAGATCGCGATCCGGCCCCAGACGCCGAAAGCTCACGGCCGAGGAGCCCGAGCCGTCGGCCAAATCGAGGCGCTCGTAGACGGCCTTTTCGGTGCCCACGAAGAGCCTGCCGCTCGAGTGCCGCAGCACCTCCGTCACGTCACCCTCGAGCCCCCGGCGCGTCCACGAGGCCCGGCGCTCGCCGGCGCCCAGGCGCCCGAGGCCCTTGGAGTCGGCGGCCAGCCACAGGCCGCCCTCGCCATCCTCGGCCGCGGCGCGGATCTGCTCGATCTGCCGACCGTCGGCCGAGCTCAAATCGAGAGCCACGCGCTCGATCTCGAGACCGGACCCTCCGGCCGCTCGCAGCCGGCTCAGGCCTCCGCGATGCCCGAGCAGCAGAGTGCCGTCCCGCTGCTCGAGCAGCGAGATCACGGCGTCGTCCAGCAGACCCTCCAGCCGGCCGAGGGAGGAGAAAACGGTGGGCGCGAGCTGCGCCAGGCCGCGGTCCCCGCCGACCCACAGCGAGCCCTCGCGATCGAGCAGCAGGGCGCTGACCGCTCCGACGTCGATGCCGCGCGAGGCGTCCAAAACCTCGACTCGCCGACGGGCGTCGACGTGGCGCAGCACGCCCTCGCTCGCCAGGTAGAGGCCGCCCCGCCCATCGGCCACCACCTTCACCGGCCCGGTGGCGCGCGTCGGCAGGCCGAGATCGAGAAAGGAGCTGCGCTGCAGCCAGCCGGAGTCGTCCAGAAGCCCGATCCAGTCCCGGCCGACCACCCACAGCAGGTCGCCCTCCGCCGCCAGCCCGCGCACGTCGAGAGAAGGAGCCAGCGCCATCAGGTCGTCGAGGGAGCGGTCGGCTCCGAACCCGCGGATCAGCGCCAGGCCGCGCTGGGTGCCGACCACCAGCTGACCGTTCCAGGCCGCGAGGGCGGTCACCGAGTCCGCCGGCAGCCGCTGATCGTTGTCGACCAGGCGCCAGGCGATGCCGTCCCAGATCAGCACCCCGCCTTCGGTACCGATCGCCAGACGCCGATCGGTCTCGCCGCCGCGCGCGGTCTCGCCCCAGGACACCTCGAAGGCCAGGACCTCGCCCAGGCCGAGGTCCTCCCCGGGGCGGGTCAGCTCCTCGAAGGCGGCGCCGGCCTGCGCGTACACCGGAAAGGGCGGCCTCGAGGCCACGCTGACCAGGCGGCCGGCCGAGTCGTGACCGAGCGCCGCCTGATCGCTGAACGTCAGCCCCTCGCCGAGACCGGCGTGGGTCACCCCCAGGCCGTCGAAAAGCGAGATGCCGGCCCGGGTGGCGATCACCAGCCGGCCGCGCTCGTCCTGCGCGAGGTCGCGGATCGAGGTCGAAACGAGCCCCTCCTCGAGGCCGAGAATGCGCACCTCGAGCTTCTGGGCGCGCACGGAGGCCGCTGAGACGCAGAGGCTCAGAACGGCCAGAAGCGCCGGGCGGACGATCGAGGTCGGACCTCTCCACATTCCCGAAAGCATGAGCCCGTCGATGCTATCGGATGGCTCCGCAGATCGCGGGCGCCGGACCGCTCTTCAGGGCTCTTTTTCGCCTCGATCGCCCGGGCCGAAGAGGGCCGCCACGCCGATGCCGACCAGGTAGAGCACCAGGGCGGGCACCGCGAAGAGGCAGAGGTTGATGACGTCGGGAGTCGGCGTGATCACCGCTGCGGCGGTGAAGATCAGCAGCACCGCCCACCTGAAGTGGCGCAGGAGAAACGCGGGGGTGACCAGCCCGAGGCGGGAAAGAAAGAAAATCACCGTCGGCAGCTCGAACATCAGGCCGAGCCCGAGGATCACGGTCATCAAGAAGCTGAGGTAGTGAGTCACCGTGATGGTCGGCTGAAACTGCTCGCCCAGCCCCAGCAGGAAGGCGACGGCGAACGGGAACGCCACGTAGTAGGCGAAGGCGCCGCCGCCGACAAATAGCAGAGAGCCGCAGAGGATAAACGGCGCCGCCAGCCGCCGCTCTCGGCGGTAAAGGCCCGGCGCGACGAAGCTCCAGCCCTGATAGAGGATGAACGGCGACGCCGCGAAGACGGCCGCCAGGGCCGAGACCTTGACGTAGATGGTGAAGGGATCGGTCGGGCCGAGGAAGTTGAGCTTGGTGCCCTCGGGCAGCAGCTCGTGGATGGGCGCGGCCAAAAAGGCGTAAATGTGCTCCTTGAGGGGCCAGCAGAGCAGGAAGGCGCCGAAGAGCACCAGAACCGAGCGCAGCAAACGCACGCGCAATTCCTCGAGATGATCGAGGAGGCCCATGGTCGGCAGGGCTTCGTCGACGGTGCCGGGCAGCTGCGCGGTCACGACGCTTCGCCGGAGCCTGCGGGATTCGAGCCGCCGCGACCGCGGGCCACGGCGCCCTCGGGGGCCGCGGACTCCGGATCGTCAGCCGGCTCTGGGTCGGCCGCGGCTTCAGGGTTCGCGGTCTCGGAACTCGCGGACTCGGAAGTCGCGGCGGGCCTGGAACCGGCGCTCTCAGGATCCGTCGCGGGCTCAGAAGTCGCCTGCGCTTTGGAGCCAGCCTCGCTTTCGGAGGCCGAGTCCGGACCCAGCGACTGGGTGTCCCAGGGGCGGTAGTTCGAGGAGGCCCCGGGGTTGGAGGCCGGCGACTTGGCCTCTTCGGGCGAGTCCGCCTCGCCCGGCGCGCTCGGATCCGCAGCGGACGACCTCTCCTCCTCCGCCGCGTTCATCGACGTCTTCTCAGACTCCGCCGGCGCGCTCGCGTCCACCGCGTTGCGCAGCTCCTTCTTCACGTCGCTCAGCGAGTCGCGCACGATCTTGCGCGGGTCGCTCTCGCGCAGCTCCTGCTCGAGCATCTCGGCGTTGAGCGTGCGGCGCAGGTCATTGGACGCCTTGCGAAACTCAGCCAGTCCTTGACCGAGGGTGCGGCCGACCTGCGGCAGGCGCTTGGGGCCGAAGATCAGCAGCGCCAAGCCCATGATGAATAGCAGTTCTGGTACGCCCAACGGTCCGAACATCGGTGACCCCCAAAGCCCATGATCGGCGCCCCCTCACAGAAAGTCAAGGGAGCGGGTCCACGGCCCGGGCCCGCCGCCGAACCCGCGGCGGACGCCTCCCGGACCGACGCGACATCCGCCCGTCCACCCGGTGCTAAGATTCGACCATGAGTAGACCGTGGCGCAACTTCGCACTTTTCATCTTCGTCGGTGCCCTCGCTTTCAGCGGTTTCTTCGGCAATCGACTGCTCGCCGTCTCCGGCGACACCCAGGACCAAATCCGCCTCTACACCGAGCTGCTGCAGGCCGCCCACGCCAACTACGGCGATGACGTGCAGTATAAGGACCTGATCTATTCCTCTATCGAGGGCATGCTGCGCTCCCTCGACCCGCACACCAATTTCCTCAGCCCCGAGGATTACGAGAACATGCGCGAGAGGCAGCAGGGCAGCTTCTTCGGCCTCGGCATCCTGGTTTCAAAACGCAACGGTGAGCTGACCGTGATCAGCCCCATCGAGGGCACGCCCGCCTGGCGTTTGGGTCTGCGGGCCGGCGACGTCATCTCGACCATCGAGGGCGAGCCGACCCTCTCGATGAGTCTCGACGAAGCGGTCACCAAACTGAAGGGGCCCAAGGGCACGGAGGTGCGCGTGGGCATCACGCGGCGCGGCGTCGAGGAGCCGATCGCCATGGAGATCACCCGCGCCGAGATCCCCCAGAACACCGTGCGCTACGCCTACATGATGACGCCGGAAACCGGCTATATCCGCCTTACCGACTTCTCGCGCTCGACCGGCCGGGAGATGCGCGAGGCTCTCGACAAGCTGACCGAGGAGGGCATGAGTCAGCTCCTGCTCGACCTGCGCTCCAACGGCGGCGGCCTGCTCGATCAAACGGTCACGGTCTCCAACTTCTTCGTGCCCGAGGAGACGCGCATCGTCGAGACCCGCGGCCGCCTCTCGGACTCAGACCAAACCTTCTTCTCGGACGGCGCCTACCAGCCTCTCGACGTGCCGGTGGTCGTGCTGGTCAACAACGGCACCGCCTCGGCGGCGGAGATTCTCGCCGGCGCCATCCAGGACCACGACATCGGTCTCGTGGCCGGCAACCCAACCTGGGGCAAGGGCCTCGTGCAGACGGTCTATAACCTCTCCTACGGCGCCGGGGTCGCGCTCACCACGGCCAAGTATTACACGCCCTCCGGCCGGCTGATCCAGCGCGACTACTCCTCCTACTACGACTACTACACCCACTTCGAGCAGGCCGAGGGCGCCGGGATCGAGACCGCGGGCGGCGATCAGGTTCCGGAGCTTGAGGTCGAAGGCGAAGTCGACGTCTTCAGCACCGATCTAGGCCGCAAGGTCTACGGCGGCGGCGGCATCACGCCGGACGTCAACCTGGAGATTCCCGACGGTCCCCAGATCCTGACCACGCTCTTCGCCAACAACGCGTTCTTTCAGTTCGCCGTGGACTATCAGTCGCAAAACTCGGTCTCCGACCGCTCGTGGCAGCCGCCGGAGGATCTCATCGAGCGCTTCGGCGAGTGGGTGGAGGCCGAGGAGCTGACCACCCCCGAGGCGCTCGAGGAAATGCTGACGGATCCGGCGGCGCGCGACTACGTGATCCGGCAGATCCACGCCGACGTCTTCAACTCGGCTTTCGGCACGGAGGCGTCGCACCAGATCCTGGCCGAGGGAGACGCGCAGATCCAGTCGGCCCTCGAGCTTTTCGACGACGCTCGGAAGCTGCTCGAAAAGCGCCACGCGCTCGGCAAGGTACCGCCCAAGGTGGCCGCCACCGAGACGCCCGAGACCGTGACGGCGGGCGCCGGCGGCGCGCCCAACTGAGCAGACGGTGGCGGCGCCGTGAGAAGAGGCCGCCGGCAGAGCCGGCGGCCTCGTCGCGTGGGTAGGTAGGCTACAATCCGCCCAAGCCCCTTCCAGCCTCCCGCCCTCATCCTCATGAGCCCGCGCTTCCGGGCCTGTTTCGAGAGGAAACATGCGCCGTCTGTTCGTCTTTGTGGTTCTCCTGGTGCTGCGCACCTACAGCCGCGTTTTCTACCGTCAGGAAAGCCTTTGGGTAGGCCCCGAGCCGGCCGAAAAATGGCCGCCGTACACGCTGGTCGCCATTCTCAACCACACGAGCCTGTGCGAGTACCTGCTCTCGGGCCAGGTTCCCCTGGGCTTTATTTGGCGCATGGCCGGGCACTGCACGCTGCCGGTTGCCGAGGAGACCATGAAGCGGCCGGTGGTCGGGCTCTTCTGGCGCATGGTGGCGGCCAACCCGATTTCGATCACGCGCGAGCGCGACAACACCTGGCAGCAGGTGATGGAGTCGATCCAGGACCCCGACTCGATGATCATGCTGCTGCCTGAAGGGCGCATGAAGCGCGGAGACGGGCTCGACAAAAACGGCCGCCCGATGACCATGCGCAGCGGTATCGGCGACCTGATTCGCGGGCTCGAGGGCAATATGCTCTTCGCCTACAGCCAGGGCCTGCACCACATCCAGGTGCCGGGAGGCGGCCTGCCCAAGCACTTCAAGCCGGTCCGCGTGCGCTACGAGTCGATGCAGATCTCGGAGTACCGGGCCCTGATGGCCGAAGGCCTCGACCTCAGCAACGATCGCCAATATCTGCGCTTCAAGCGGCGCATGAAGGAAGATCTCGAGGCTCGGCGCGACCTCCACTGCACGTCGGATCGCGGCGGCACCGACCAGCCGGAGGCCTGGGGAAGCGCCCACCGCGCGCCGATTCGCTGATCAGGACGGCAGCCCGGCCCTCGCCTGGAGCCCCACAGAGCCCCGGCGGCTTCCGA
>JBCCLG010000093.1:0-11132 GCA_039027015.1 Acidobacteriota bacterium
CCCGCTTATTCCCCCCGCCCCCGCCCGCGGCCTGTGCTGGGTGCGCTTTGCCCACGCCCCGCACGCCGCCGCGGGGCGTCCGCGGCTCGAGGAGGACCTGCGCGGTGAATTTCCCGAGGCGCGCATCGAGGCCCTCGAGGGTCAGGCGTCGGGCGAGGCGGCGCGCGAGCCCCTGGGCGGCTGGATCCGCGCCCTCGAGGAGCACCTGCGGGGCGAGCGTCCGTCCCTCGACCTGCCTCTCGACGTGCGCGCCTCGGCTTTCAGGCAGCGAGTGTGGCGATCGCTTCAGACCATCCCCTCCGGCGAGACCCGCTCCTACCGGGAAGTCGCCGCGGCGATCGGCCAGCCGCGGGCGGCGCGCGCGGTGGCGGGAGCCTGCGCCGCCAACCCGGTGGCGCTCGTCATTCCGTGCCACCGGGTGATCCGCTCCGGGGGCGAGCTGGGCGGCTATCGCTGGGGAGAGGGGCGCAAGCGCGATCTTCTCGAGAGGGAGCGCCGGGCGCGCGAGGCCCGGGAGTAGGCGGGCGCGGCGGCGGGATATCATGGGGTTTTCCAAACCTCGAACCCAGCCGTCCGATGTCCACCGCCTCCACGCCCCGCAGCCTGCCCCTTCTCGCCCTCGACGCGGGGCGCCAGGAGGCCCACGCCCTGGCCAGGCAGGCCTGGCGCATGGGCAAGCGCGGCGTGCAGCTGCGGCGCTTCCAGAGCTTCTGGCGCCGGCGCCACGAGCGGCTTCGGGCCGCCTCGGAGGACGAGCTGCTCGAGGAGCAAAGCGCCGCTCTGCGAGGCATCGTACGCTTTGCGGCGCGCGCCATTCCGCACTATCGCGACCTTTTCCGCAGCGCCGGCCTCGATCCCGAAAGCGTCCGCGACGCGCGGGATCTGCGGCGCCTGCCGATTCTGACCCGGGCTGATATCCGCGCCGGCTTCCCGGACCGTCTGGTGCACCCGGGCAAGAGCTTCAGGCCGTACATGCTCGGCCGCACCTCGGGCTCGAGCAGCGAAAGCATGTCCTTCATCCGGCCGCCGGACCGCTTTAGGCGCTCGCTTTACTACAGCGTGCTGTGGCGCTGCGGCGGCAGCACCCGCGCCCAGGTCTACGTGCTCTCGACGCCCATCTGCACCCCCAACACCTGCTCGCTGGACGCCGCCGCCGCCGAGTCGAGGGCCCGCCGCTCGCTGGCCCGCGTTCTGCACGGCGTCGCCCCGGTGCGCCATCTCGGCGGCATGATCGGCCTGCCGTCGACCTCGAGCAACGTGCTGACCGCGGGCGAGGAGCTCTTCGGGCCGATCCGCCGTCAGCTCCTGGAGGGCGCCGAGCCGCCGGTTTTGATCGCCGACCCGGTCTATCTCGCGGCCTTCGTTCGCCATCTGCGCCGCACGGGCCAAACGCCGCCTCCGCTGCGCGCCGTCATCTGCACCTACGAGCTGCTCACCCCCTCGACCCGCGACCTCTTGGCGAGCGCCTTTAACTGCCCGATCCGCACCCAATACGGTTCCTCGGAGATCAACGACATCGCCGACGAGTGCGAGGAGGGCAGCCTGCACGTGCGCATGGACGAGGTGGTGGTCGAGGTGCTGCGCGGCGGGCGCCCCGCGGCGCCCGGGGAGCTGGGCCGAGTGGTGGTGACCGACCTGCGCAACACCAACATGCCGCTTCTCCGCTACGACATCGGCGACGTCGCCCGCGCCGGCGAGGGCCCCTGCCCGTGCGGCCGCGCGGGGCAGATTCTGGGCGCGATCGAGGGGCGCGCGGGCGACGTTTTCGAGGCCGAGGGCCGGGAGATCACGCCCCTCGCCGTCGACTCCCTCTTTCGCGGGCTGCCCGGCTGGTCGGCCTATCGGGTGGTTCAGGCCGCCTCTCGGCGCCGCTATCGCCTCTCGGTGATGGCGGCCGAAGAGAGCGCTTTTGACGGGCTGCGCCGGGCCCTCGAGCCGAGGGCCCGAAGGCTTTTCGGCGAGAAGGCCCGCGTCCGCGTCGAAAGGGTGCGCGAGATCGAGCCCGAGGCGTCGAATAAATTTCGCTTCTCCTACTCCCGCCTCGGCCGCGCGGCGCTGCCGGCGCCGCTCGCCCTGCCCGGCGAGGAAGGCGGGGCGCCTTGAGCGCCGCCGCCTTCAACGTCGAGGCCTTCCGGGCCGACTTTCCGGCCCTCGCCCAGACGTCGCCCGACGGCGCGCCTCTCCTTTTTGCCGACAACGCCTCGACCTCGCTCAAGCCGCAGGCGGTGATCGACGCCGTGCTCGGCTACTACACCGGGCCGTGCGCCAACGTGCACCGGGGCGTTCATCGCCTGGCCGAGGAGGCCGGGCGGCGCTACGAGGGCGCCCGGGAGAGCGTCGCCGAGCTGATCGGCGCGCGCCGCCAGGAAGTGATCTTCGTGCGCAACACCACCGAGGCCATCCACCTGGCGGCCCACCTGCTGGGCGTGGGTGAGGGCGACGAGGTGGTGGCCGCGCTCAGCGACCATCACTCCAACCTGCTGCCCTGGCGGCGCGGACGCCTGACCCTGGTGCCGCCCGGACCTGCCGGCGAGCTGCGCGCCGAGGACTTCAGGGCCGCGATCGGTCCGAAAACCCGCCTGGTGGCCGTAGCCCACGCCTCGAACGTCACCGGCCTGGTGGCGCCCGTGCGCGAGATCGCGCGGGCGGCCCGCGAGCGCGGCGCCGCGGTTCTCATCGACGCCGCCCAGACCGCCGCCCATCTGCCTCTTGACGTCGGCGAGATCGGCTGCGACTTCCTGGCCTTCTCGGGTCATAAGACGCTGGGCCCTTCGGGCATCGGGGCGCTTTTCGCCCGCGCCGAGCGCACGGAGGGCGCTCCGCCCCTGATCACCGGCGGCGGCATGGTCGACTCCGTGGGCGCCGAGGCGCGGGAGATCACCCCCGCCCCCGTGCCCCATCGGTTTGAGGCCGGGACGCCCAATATCGAGGGCGCCCTCGGCCTGGGGGCCGCCGCCGAGCTGCTTCTCGACCTCGAAATGGAGGCCGTCGAAGAGCATGGCCGAGCCCTCTCGCGAGCCCTCGACCGCGAGCTGCTCTCGGTCGAGGGGCTCACCATGTATCCGCCGGCCCGCCCCGAGTCCCTCGAGCGGCGCCTGCCGACCCGCGCCTTTACCCTCGGCGATCTGCCCACCGACCAGGTCGCCGAGATCCTGAGCCAGCGCCACGGCATCCTGCTGGCGTCGGGGGTGCACTGCGCCGAGCCCCTGGCCCGCCACTGGGGCGTACGCTCGCTGCTGCGCGTCTCCCTCCACCCTTACAACACCGAGGCCGAGGTCCGCCGCCTCGGCGAAGCGCTGCGCTCCCTGGCGGCGGTCTTTCGCTCCTCCCGATGATCGCCGCGAACCGCGGGAGCACTCCGGCACCGCGCCCGGGCTCCGCCGGCTCGGCGCTCCTGGTGGTGGCGACTCTCGGCGTCTTCTTCGCCCAGCTGGAGATCCGCTCCCCGAACTACTTTTTGTGGGACGACAACGCCAGCGAATTTCTGCCGGGCTTCGTCTACACCTACGAATCCCTGGCGGAGCGCGGCGAGATCGCGCAGCTCAACTACCACCAATATCTGGGCTACACCTTCTTGGCCAGCGGGCAGATGGGCGTTCTCTATCCGCCGATCTATCTGGCGATGGCGTTCGCCGAGATCGCCCTGGGCGATTTTCGTCACGGCCTCGACGCCCTCGCGATCGGCCACTTTCTGCTCGCCGGTCTCGGCATGCTGGCGGTGTGCCGGAGGGTGGCCGGCGCGTCCTCGGCGGTGCCGATCGCGCTGGCGGTTCTGTGGGCGACGTCGCCTTTCTTCGTGCAGCTGGGGCGCAGCTGGATTCACGTGGCCTTCACGTCGGCGTGGCTGCCGTGGAGCTTCCTGCTCCTCTTAAGGGTGCTGGAGAAGCCGACGCACGGGCGCGTTCTGGCCCTGTCGGCGGCCAAGGCGCTCTTCTTTTTCCAGGGGCACCCGCATTTCTTTCTCCTGGTGGCCGCGGGGGAGGGGCTCTACGTGCTTTGCCGCTGGCTCGGCCGGCGCCGGCCGAGCGAGGCGCTCGCCGAGGCGCGGGCCCTCGCCCTGGGCGCCCTCGGCTCCCTGTGCCTGGCCGCGCCCCTTCTCTTTCCCATGTGGCGCGCCCTCGAGGCCTCGGCCGCTCGCTCGCGGGCCCTGCCCTTTGAGGAGTTCATCGCCAACGCCCTCGACCCCGGCGTTTTCGCCAGCGCCCAAATCTTCGCCATGGAGCCCGCCGTCCACTGGGCGACGGGCTCGCTCTTCTATATCGGTCTGCCCCACGTTCTCGCCCTGGCCGCAGGGCGGTTCTGGCGCCCGGGCCGCGGCCGCGAGGCGCTGCCGGTGGCCCTTCTTCTCTTCGCCTCCTCCACGGCCCTGTGGGGCCTCGCCTACGGCCTGCCGGTGGTCTCGAGCCTGCGCTGGCCGTTTAAGGCCTTCGGCGTCGCCGTCTTCTATCTCTTCCTGCTGCTGGCGGGCGCCTACGGCGCGCTGGCCTCCTCGCCGAACCCCTGGGTGCGCCGCGCGGCGGTCGCTCTGCTGGCGACCTCGCTCGCCAGCCACGCCTGGCTGATCGGCCACCCGAGCTGGGATCGACCCCTCGGGCCCAACCGCATCGACCGCGACGTCGAGGAGATCCGGCGGGAGGTGGCGGCTGTGGTGCCCGAGGGAGGCCGCGCGGTCTCCCTGTGGCTCTCGCCCCTCGAGCCGCGCCTCGATCGATTCCTGATCTTCCAGTACGCCACTCTGGCGGGCGCCTATCACCTCGGCGGCTACGAGCCGATGATCGCGCGCACCAATTTCGAGCTCGCCAAGCGCCTGGAGTACTCCAACATCTACCGCTACGAGCTCAACCGCCGCAGCCTCGACGATCTCTCGGCGCGCAGCGTGCGCTTTCTCATCGCGCCGACCCGGCCGGAGTTTCAGGAGATCTTCGGCCGCTTTCCGCAGCTGCGCCTGGCGCACCGCGACGCCCAGCTCGAGGTGTGGGAGAACGGCGGCGCTCTGCCGTTTGCTTTCTTCCGCCGCGCGCCCTCAAGGGCCCTCAAAACCCGCTTCGGGCCCGGGGGGGTGAGCGTTGAGGCCGGCGGCGGCGCCGGCGGCTCTCTCATCCTCACCGTGGCGCCTCTGGAGGTCGGCTACCGGTGGTTCGCCGACGGCGTGGCCATGGGGCCGCCGCCGAGCGATGGCGAGAGGCTCCTTCTCGAGGTGCCGCCGGGCACCGAGCGGGTGGAGGTGCGCTACGTCGACGTGCCGCTCCAGCTCGGCTGCGGCCTGGCTGCGGCCTTCGCGCTGTCGGCCGCCGGCATCGCCCTCTCGAGGCGCCTCCGCGCCGGCGGGCTGCGGGCGCCGCGGGGAGACGAGTCGTGACTCGGACCGCCGAGCCGCGGCCGCGCACCCGAGTCGCCGCCTACGCCCTCATCGAACGCGGGGAGCGCGTGCTGCTCTGCCGCATCTCCGCGCAGATCCCCACGCTGGCCGGCTGCTGGACCCTGCCCGGCGGCGGCCTCGAGTTCGGTGAAGATCCGGCCGACGCGGTGGTGCGGGAGGTGCGCGAGGAAACCGGCCTGGCGGTCGAGCCTACGGGCCTGGTGGACGCCGACTCCCGGCTCCTCGAGAGCGGCCGCGAGCCCCGGCGCTGCCTGCACCACCTCCGCCTTCTCTACCGGGCGCGGATTCTCGGCGGCGAGCTGCGGGCCGAGGTGGACGGCACCACCGATCGATGCGCCTGGCACACCCTCGAGGAGGCCCGTGAGCTGCCCGCCGTCAGCCTGCTCGGGGTCGGCCTCGGGTGGATCGAGAGGGCGCGTGGCGGCTGAAAGCGCCCTCGGGCTGGACTTCGAGATCACCGTCCTCGATCTCGAGGTCACCCGCCGCGGTCGACTGCATCGCCTGGGCGCCCTGCGGCCGTCAACCGGCCAGGTTTTCGAGCGCCTGGGCGGCTTCGATCTCGACTCCGATCTCGCCTCTGCCCTCGAAGATCTCGACGCCTTTTGCGCACCGCCCGACAGGCTCTCGGGCCGACCCTATGCCCTTTTGGGGCACAACCTCCTCGAGCACGACCTCAAAACCCTCGAGGGCCTGGCCCCGCGGCTGCGTCTTCTGCGCCTGCCGGTGATCGATACCCTGCTGCTCTCGCCCCTCGCCTTTCCCCAGAACCCCTACCACCACCTGGTGAAGGATTACCGCCTGGTGCGCGACTCGGTCAGCGACCCGGTGGCCGACTGCCGCCTGGCGTGGCGGGTCTTCCGCGATCAGGCCGCGGTTCTCCGAAGCCAGGCGGAGCCGGAGCTGCTGCGCTTCTACGCCCACTGCTTCGCCTCCCTCGAGGGCGATCGGGGCGGCCTGCGCCGCGCCCTCGCGGCGCTCGCCGGCGGTGAGCCCTCCGGCGAGGGGGAGGCGGCGGGTTTTGTGGCCGCGAGCCTCGCCGGGAGCGCGTGCGCGTGGGCCGTAGACCAGCTGCTCGACGAGCTGCGCGCCGGCTGTCCGCCGGATTTGGCCTACGCCGTCGCCTGGCTGCGGGTGTCGGGAGGCGATTCGGTGCTGCCGCCCTGGGTGCGCTATCGATTTCCCGACCTGCCGCGCCTTCTCGACCGGCTGCGCCAGCCGAGCTGCGAGTCCCTGGGCGGCGCGCGCGAGGACTGCTCCTACTGCCGCGCGGGCCGCGGCGCGCGCGACGAGCTGCGCCGCCTTTTCGGCTTCGAGGATTTTCGCGCCGAGCCCAGGGCCGAAGACGGCTCGAGCCTGCAGCGGAGCGCGGTGCTCTGCGGCCTGCGTCGCCAGCCCCATCTCGCCGTTCTGGCCACCGGCGCCGGCAAGTCGCTGTGCTATCAGCTACCCGCCCTGGTGCACTATCTGCGCCGCGGCCAGCTGACGGTGGTGATCTCGCCGCTCCAGGCGCTGATGAAAGACCAGGTGGAGAATCTCAACCGACGCACCGGCACCGAGCACTCGGCGGCGCTTTACGGCCTGCTCAGCCCGCCTGAGCGCGGGCAGCTTCTAGAGCGCCTGCTCCTGGGCTCGATCGGGCTGCTCTACATCGCCCCCGAGCAGCTGCGCAACCCGTCGTTCGAGAAGGTGCTCGCGCACCGCGAGATCGCCGCCTGGGTGTTCGACGAGGCGCACTGCCTGTCGAAGTGGGGGCACGACTTCAGGCCCGACTACCTCTACGCCGCGCGCTTCATTCGCTCCCTGGCCGAGAAGCAGAAGCGGCCGGCGCCGCCCGTGGCCTGCTACACCGCGACGGCCAAGCGCGAGGTGGTCGAAGAGATCCGCGAGCACTTCCGGGAGAGCCTCGGCCAGGATCTCGAGTTCTTCGGCAGCTCGGCGGAGCGCCGGGAGCTGGTCTTCCAGGTCGAGGCGGTGGCGCCCCAGGAGAAGCTGCCGCGCATCGCCAGGCTTCTCGAGGAGCACCTCGAGAGCGGCTGCGCGGTGGTTTATTTCGGTTCTCGCCGGGCTACCCTGCGGGCCGCCGCCGCGCTCCAGCAGGCCGGGGTGGAGGCGGAGGCTTTTCACGGCGGGCTCGAGGTACCCGAAAAGCGCCGGGTGCTCGAGGCCTTCGCCGCCGGCGAGGTGCGGGCGGTGTGCGCCACCAACGCCTTCGGCATGGGCATCGACAAAGACGACGTGCGCCTGGTGGTCCACGCCGACATCCCGGGGTCTCTCGAGAGCTATCTGCAGGAGGCGGGCCGCGCCGGCCGCGACCGTCGGCGCTCCCTGTGCGTGCTGCTCTACGACGACGGCGACGTGGAGCGGCAGTTCCAGCGGGTGGCCGGCGCGCGCCTCACCCAGCGCGATCTCGCCCAGCTGCTGCGCGGCGTGCGCCGGGCGGTCGATCGCGCCGAGGGCGCCCCTCGCCGAAGCCGAGCGGCGCCCGGCGGCGAGCGGCGAGCCGTGGTGACCAGCGGCGAGCTGGTGCGCGATGAGGGCGTTGACGTCGCCATGAAGCCCGACGGCTGGGACGTCGAGACGCGGGTGCGCTCGGCCATCGCCTGGCTGGAGAAGGCCGGCTTCGTGCGCCGCCTGCACAACCGCACCCGGGTTTTTGAGGGTCGCCTCAGGGTTTCTGACCTTCAGGCCGCGCGCGCCAAGATCGACGCCCTGCCGCGCGATCGGCGCCCCGCGGATGCCGAGCGCGCCCGCTGGCTGGCGATGCTGCGCGCGCTGTTCAACGCCGAGCCCGGCGGCGGCGGCGGTGTCACCGTCGACGCCTTGGCCGAGCTGCCGGCCATGGAGTGGAGCGACGCCGAGCGTCCGCGCGCCGGCAGCCTGGTGCTGCGCGGCCTGACCGCCATGGCCGAAGCCGGCCTGCTGTCCGAGGGTCTGCAGCTCTCCGTTCTTCTGCAGCTCGCCGGTCGCGGCAGCGCCCGAACCGCCCTCGGCCGGGTGCTGCAGCTCGAGCGAGCGATCCTTGAGGAGCTCGAGGCCGCCGACCCCGACGTCGGGCTCGGGGAGTGGCGGGAGCTGAGCCTGCGCCTGCTCAACCAGCGCCTGATCGATCGCGGCCTCGAGAGCCGGCCGCATCAGGTGCTTCGCCTGCTGCGCAGCCTTTCAGAAGACGGCAAGGGGCTGGCCGGCCAGCGCGGCAGCGTCGAGCTTCGCTTCCGCTCGCGGGATCGCTACGCCCTCTGCCTGCTGCGCGACTGGCGGGCCCTCGGCGAGCTGGCGAGCCGCCGTCAGCAGGTCGCCAGCGTGGTGCTCGCGGCCTTTATCGCCCGCGCGTCGCCCGGCGCCCGCGGGCGGGATCGTCTCGATCTGCCCCTCGAGGAGCTGATCGCCGCCCTGCGCGCCGACCTGGCTCTCGGGCAGATGCTGCGGGATCCGCTGGCGGCCGCCGAGCGCGGGGTGCTCTTCCTGCACGAGCAGGAGGTTCTTCACCTGCAGAGCGGCCTCGCCGTCTTTCGCCAGGCCATGACCCTCGAGCTCACCCCCGAAGCCAAGGGGCGGCGCTACAGCCGGCGCGACTACCGGCCGCTCGAGGACCACTACGGTGAGCGCACCTTCCAGGTGCACGCCATGGCGCGCTACGCCGAGATCGGTCTCGAGGCGCTGCACGAGGCCCTGCGGCTCGTGCAGGATTACTTCACCGACCGCCGCTCGAGCTTCGCGGCCCGCTGGTTCGAGGATCAGGCGGCCCTCGAGCGCGCCACCGGCAGCCGCTCCTACGAGCGCATCGTCGAAAGCCTGGGCAACCCGAGCCAGGCCGAGCTGGTCACCGCGCCCCAGGATCGCAACCTGCTGGTCTTGGCCGGGCCCGGCGCCGGCAAAACGCGGGTGGTGGTTCACCGCTGCGCCTATTTACTCCGGGTCGAGCGGGTGCCGGCGCGGGGCCTGCTGGTTCTGTGCTTTAACCGCAACGCGTCGCTCGAGCTGCGCCGTCGGCTGCGCCTTTTGGTGGGTGAGGACGCGCGCGGCGTCACGGTGTGCACCTACCACGGCCTGGCCATGCGCCTTCTCGGTCGCTCGTTCGCTACCGACTCGGCGGTTTTTGACGAGCGGGAGCTACAGAACGTCATCCCCCAGGCCGTGGAGCTCCTCGGGCCGGACGACGAGGCCGAGGGCGCCGAGAGCGCCGGCGAGCGCCTCGCCGGCTACAGTCACCTGCTGGTCGACGAATATCAGGACATCGATTCGCCGCAATATCAGCTGGTCGCCCGGGTGGCGGGCCGGCGCCGGCGGGAGGGCCAGCTCGCCATTTTGGCGGTGGGCGATGACGACCAGACGATCTATGGCTGGAGCGGCGCGCGGGTGGAGTTCATCCGCCGCTTTCGCGAGGACTACGGCGCCCGGGAGCACTATTTGGTGCAGTGCTACCGCTCGACCCGGCATATTTTGGACGCCGCCCACGCGGTGATCGAATCTTTGCCGGATCGCCTCAAGGAAGGCCGGCCCATCGAGGTCGACGCCGCCCGCCGGGCCGATCCGCCGGGCGGCGCGTGGGCCGCCCGCGACCCCGAGGGAGGCGGCCGAGTGCGCGTTTTCGAGGCTCCCGAGCCGAGCGCCCAGGCCCTCGAAATCGCCGCCTGGCTGCTCGAGTTAAGGCGTCTCGACCCGGCCCTCGAGTGGCGCCGCTGCGCGGTTCTCGCCCGCCGCCGGGACGCGCTCTCCGCCGTGCGCTGCGCCCTCGAGGCGGCGGAGATTCCCGCCACCCGCACCCTCGGTCGCCAGGGCCTGCCCAGTCTGCCGCGCATCCGCGAGATCCGCGTTCTGCTCGAGCATTTGAGGGAGCGGGATCATCGGCCCGTAGAGCCCCTTGTCCTGGCGCGCCAAACCGAGGAGCGGCCCGGATGGTGGGCGGCGGTGGCTCGGGACCTGCTCGAGGAGTGGCTGCAGGAGTTCGGCGAGGGGCCGTGCGAGGCGCGGGCGCTGGCGGAGTTTCTCTACGAGAGCCTCGCCGAGCGCCGGCGAGCGCCGGCGCTCGGAAGCGGCGTCCTGCTCTCGACGGTTCACGCCGCCAAGGGCCTGGAGTTCGACCACGTCGCCCTGGCGGACGGCGGCTGGGGGCGGGCCGGCAGCGAGCGGGACGCCCACGAGCAGAGCCGCCTCTACTACGTGGGCATGACCCGCGCCCGGCGCACCCTGGCGCTGGGAGCCCTCCAGTCGGGACCGCCGAATCCCCACCTGGAGCGCCTCGGCGGCCTGGCGCTCGACCGCCGCGCGCCCGAGCGTCCCGCGGGCCTCCAGACGGTCGGGGTCGACCACGACAGCCGCGTCGAAAACCTCGGGCGCGAGGACCACAACCGGAGCTACGCCGGGCGGCACCCCCCCGGCGCGCCGGTTCACCGCGCCCTCGCGGCCCTCACCACCGGCGACCGGGTGCGCCTGCGCCGCGCTGGCGAGCGCCTCGCCGTCGAGACCGCGGGCGGGCAGCGGGTGGCCATGCTCTCCGCCCGCGGCAGCGACAAATTCGGGCCGCGTCTTGGCTCGATCGCCGAAGCGAGGGTTCTAGCCCTCGCCGAAAGGCGCCTTGAGGACAACGAGCCCGCCTACCGCGACGCCCTGCGCCGTGAACGCTGGGAGGTGCCGGTTCTCGAGGTGGTGCTCGGGTCTTGAGGATCGCGTTCTTAAGCCTTCTCCGGCTTTCTTGGAGTGCGAAGGGTCCAGCTTAAGTTCGTGTGTCGGGGGGGGGGGGGGGGGCTGCACA
>JBCCLG010000094.1:0-10950 GCA_039027015.1 Acidobacteriota bacterium
ACCACGTGCCTAAGGTGATTCTCCAGGTGGCGGATCTGCCGAGAACGCGCTCGGGCAAAATCACCGAGATGGCGGTTCGCGATCTCATCCACGGGCGGCCGGTGAAAAACGCCGGGGCGCTCGCCAATCCCGAGACCCTGGACCTCTTCCGCGACCTGCCGGAGCTGCGGTGAGCCGGCTGCCGCTTCTCGAACGCCTTGGCCTGCACCGGCGCGAGCTGCGCGCCTGGGCGATGTACGACTGGGCGAACTCGGCCTTCGTCCTGGTGGTGATCACCACGATCTTCCCGATCTTCTACCAGAAGGTGGCGGCCGGCGGCGCCGGCCTGTCGCCGGAAGACGCCACCAAATGGCTGAGTTACGCCACCACCGGCTCGCTGATCACGGTGGCTTTGATGTCGCCGGTCCTCGGCGCGGTGGCCGATTTTTTGGGCGCCAAGAAAAAGATGCTGGCGCTCTTCGTGAGCCTCGGCTCGGCGGCCACGGCGGCGCTCTTCGCCATCGACTCCGGCGACTGGATCCCGGCGCTGATCCTTTTCGGCCTCGGCAACGCCAGCCTCTTTCTCAGCTTCGTCTTCTACGACTCTCTTCTGCCCCATCTCTCGCGCAGCGAGGAGGAGCTCGACCGGGTCTCCACCGCCGGCTACGCCATCGGCTATTTGGGCAGCGGCCTGCTGATGGTTTTTCTGCTGGTGATGATCCAGAAGCCCGAAACCTTCGGCCTGGCGGACTCGGGGGCCGCCACGCGGTGGAGCTTTTTGATCGTCGGCGCGTGGTGGGCGCTTTTTTCGATTCCGCTCTTTAGAAGCGTGCCCGAGCCGCCGCGGCAGATCGAGAGCGACGAGGCGGACGCCAGCTCGGCGGTGCGGGTGGCCCTCTCGCGCCTGCGCGAGACGGCGGGCGAGCTGCGGGGCGGCTACCGCCAGGCCTTTCTGATGCTGGTGGCCTTCATGATCTACAACGAGGGCGTCAGCACGGTGATCCGCATGGGGGCGCTCTACGCCACGGCCCAGGGCTTTCCGGATCAGAGCGTGATGATCGCCATTTTGATGATCCAATTCGTGGGCATCCCGTTCGCCTTCCTCTTCGGCTCCATCGGCCCGATACTCGGTCCCAAGCGCTCGATCCTTCTCTGTCTGGTGGTCTATACCGGCATCAGCATCGTGGCCTACAACATGGAGACGATCCGTCAGTTCTACGTTATGGCGGCGCTGGTCGCGATGGTGCAGGGCGGCACCCAGGGCCTCTCGAGGTCTCTTTTCGGCAGTCTGGTGCCCAAGCACAAAGCGTCTGAATTCTTCGGATTCTTCTCGGTTTTCGCCAAGGTCGCGGGCATCTTCGGTCCGCTGGTTTTCGGGCTGGTGATCGAGTTCACCGGCTCGCTGCGCTACGCCATGCTCTCGGTGATCGTCTTCTTTTTCCTGGGCGGTTTGCTGCTTTCAAGAGTCGACGTCAAGTCCGGGCAGCGCGCGGCGCGCCAGGCCGAGAAGACTCTGCTCGGCGCCGACTGAGCGCTCGAGAGCTCAGAAGGTCCCTCTGCAGCCGCCGCCCGGGCGCGGCCCTGCTCTACCGGTTGACGTAGCGCTGGTAGTCGACGCTCAGCAGAAGGCCGGTGGCGGCGAAGTTGACCAGCGTGAACGAGCCGCCGTAGGAGAGGAACGGCAGGGGGATACCGGTAATCGGCACCAGGCCGACCACCATCGCCGAGTTGTAGAGCACGTGGAAGGTGATCATCGAAACCATGGCGACGACCAGCAGGATTCCCGTTCGGTCTCTGCTTCTGCGGGCGATCGAGGCCGCGGAGCTGATGTAGACGCCGTAGAGCAGAAGCACCGTAATGACGCCCAGAAAGCCCCACTCCTCGGCCAGCACGGCGATGATGAAGTCGGTGTGCCTCGCCGGCAGAAAGCGCAGCTGGCTCTGGGTCCCCTGACCGTAGCCGCGGCCCGTCCACTGACCCGAGCCGACGGCGATCTTGCTTTGCCGAACCTGGTACCCGGCCCCGAGGGGATCTTTCTCCGGAGCGAGGAAGCTGACGATCCGGCTGCGCTGCTCGGGGTTCATGCCGAAATTCCACAGGCCCGCCGCGAAGATCAGACCGAGCAGAGCGCCGACGGCCAGCACCCGGGGCCGCAAGCCCGTCACCAGGGCGGTGCCCACCAGCATGGGCAGCAGCATGGCCGCGCCGCCCATATCCCGCTCGAGGGCGATCAGCACCATCGGTACGGCGACGATCAGCACGGCAACCGAAATCTGGCGCAGGTCAAGGTAGGGCTTTCGGACCGCGGCGAGGTAGCGGGTCAGCATCAGAGCTGTGGCTAATTTGGCCAGCTCCGAGGGCTGTCCCCCCACCGGACCCACGGCCAGCCACGACCGGGCGCCGCCGCGCACCTCGCCCACAAAGAGCACCAGCACCAGAAGCGCCAAGCCTATGAGGTAGAAGGTCGGCGCTCGGTCGACGAGGCGGTGATAGTCGAATTGGAAGATCGCCGCCAAAACGACGAGGCCCAAGACCAGCCAGGCCGCCTGCCGGGTGGCGAAGCCCGAGGACATCTCGGACGCCGCGCTTTTCACCGTCATGACGCCGATCAGCGCCAGGGCGAGGGCGGCCAGCAGCGGGCCCCAATGCACGTTGGCCAGCCGGCGCAGCGGCGAAGGCTCTTCAGCCAGCGTGGTGATGCGCGAGATCGATCGCGAAATACTTCTCATACATCGCCTTGGCGAGGGGGGCGGCGGTCGTTGAGCCGCCGCCGCCGTGCTCCACGAAGACGACGACCACCAGGCGAGGGTTGTCGGCGGGAGCGTAGGAGGCGAACCAGGCGTGATCGCGATTTTGCGCCGCCAGGTCTTCGTTTTTGGTCCACGTGGCCTGCCGCACCACCTGCGCCGTGCCGGTTTTGCCGGCGATCTCGAGGCCGGCCACCGAGGCGGCGCGGCCGGTGCCGTCCTCGTCGCCGACCGTCGCGAGAAGAGCGCTCTGCAGGTGCTCGAGGGTGGCGGGCGCGAGGCCCATTTCCTGGCGCTCGACCTCGCGGTCCCCGAGCAGACGCGGCCTGATCAGCGCACCGCCGTTGGCCACCGCCGCCGTCGCTCTCGCGATTTGCAGCGGGGTCACCAGGAGCGGTCCCTGGCCGGTCGCCACCGAGATCGTCTCGCCCGGATACCAGGGCTGTCGCCGGCGTTGCTGGCTCCATGCACGGTCGGGCACCAGCCCCCTCTTTTCGCCGTCCAGATCGATGCCGGTGGGCGATCCGAGCCCAAAAAGGCGTGAATAGCGGGCGATGGTGTCGATATCGAGCGCCTGGCCCAGCTGGTGGAAATACACGTTGCAGGAGTATTTGAGCGCTTTCTTGAGGTCGACCCAGCCGTGCCCCGCGGCCTTCCAGCAGCGGTAGCGGTGGTTGTCGATCCGCGAGAAACCCCGGCAGAAGACCGTGTGATTTGGCTCGACCGCCTTCTCCTCGAGCGCGGCGGCGGCCATCACGATTTTGTAGACGGAGCCCGGGGGATAGGTGTTCTGCACGGCCCGGTTCTGCAGCGGCCGATGCGGATTCTCCACCAGCTCCCGCCAGTCCTCGGCCGACAGGCCGCGCGAGAAGCGGTTGGGGTCGAAGGACGGGGCCGAGGCCAGGGCGAGCACCGCGCCGGTGCGCGGATCGAGGGCCACGATGCTCCCGACCTTGTCGTGCAGAAGGCGCGCAGCCTCCTGCTGAAGGCTGAGGTCGAGGGTCAGGCGCAGGGTTTGGCCGGCGGTAGCGCGCTCGCGATTCAGCTCGGCGGTGGTGCGGCCGCGGCTGTCCACCACCACGACCTGCTCTCCGGAGCGGCCGCGGAGATTCTCCTCATAGCGCCGCTCGACGCCTTTCTTGCCCACGACGTCGCCGGCCTCGAAGCCGCCCGCGCCGCTCTGCAGCTGATCCTGCGAGACCTCGCCCAGATAGCCGAGCACGTGGGCCGTCAGATGGGCGTAGCGATAGAGGCGCAGCTGATCGTCGCGGATTTCGAATTCCGGATGCTCGAGGCCGTGGACTGCGAAGCGCGAGAGCTCCTCCAGGCTGAGCTGGGGCGCTAAGGGTACGGGCTTGAACTTCGGCGTTCTGCGGTGGGACTCGAGCGCTTCGTTGAGCTCCCGCCTCGAGATGTCCAGGACCTCGCCGGCAAAGCGGAGGCTGGCGTCCCTGTCGCGCATGCGGCTGCGATCGAGGTAGAGGGTGTAGCTCGGGATATTTTCGACCAGAGGCTTGCCCCGGCGGTCGAGGATCTGGCCGCGCGGCGGCTCGAGATCGAGCTTGCGCAGCCGGTTGTGATCAGCCAGCTGGCGGTAGTGGGCGCCGCTGGCGATCTGCACCGACCAATAGCCCACGGCGATGAGCAGCAGCAGCGCCTGGGCAAGACGCGTCAGCACGGAGACCCGGCGGGTCAGCTCCGATCGGTGACGGCGTAGCTCCATGATCAGCTCGGCGGCGGGTTTGTAGGGGTCGATCCGCGGGGAAAGCGGGTCTTGGGTATCGAGGCGGCGGCTTCAGGTATCGAGGCGGAGGCGCTGGCGCCGCTGCTCTCGCAGCTGCTTTTACCAGCTGAAGAAGCGACCCGAGACCACGTAAACCAAGGTGCCGAGGGTGCAGGTCAGCAGCGAGGAGAGCGCCCGGTCCGCGGGCGCCTGAAGATCTGCGCCCGGAACCATCACAAACTGTAGCAGGGTTGCGGTCGCGGTTTGGATGGCGGCGCCGAGCAGAAAGAGCAGCGCCACCTGCGCCGGCCTTTGGATCACGAAGCGCTGCTTGAGCGCCGTGGCGAGAGCGGCGGTGAGGGTGTTGGCGAAGCCGTGGAGCCCGTAGAGGCCGCCGGTAAAGGAGTCGTGAACCAGCCCGGCCACCGAGCCCCCGAGGGCGCTCGAGGCCGGGGAGGATCGAATGGCGTGGTAAAGCACCAAAACCAGAAAAGGGTCGAAGAAGCGGCCCGCCGCGGAGCTTGCCCACAGCGCCATCACGTAGACGACGATGGCCAGCAGCAGGCCGAGGATGAACCTAAGGGCGAGCACCGCTCTCCTCGTCGATCAGCTCGCTCCGGACCTCCTCGGGAAGCGGCTGCTGGGGCTGCACATAGACCTGATCGAGGAGGCCGAAATCCACCGCCGGCAGCACCTCGATGCGCAGGAAGAGGCTCTCTCCCGGCTCCACGGACTTGACGATGCCGATCGGCAGTCCGCGGGGAAAAACGCCGTCAAGCCCCGCGGTCACCACCTGATCGCCGACCCGCACGTCGCTGCGCAGGGGGAGGTTGCCCAGCTCGAGCCGCCCCGGGCCGGCGCCGCGCACCAGGCCCTGCCGTCGGGTTCTCTTGACCATCGCGCTGACCGCCGCCGCCCGGTCGGTGATCAAGAGCACCTTGGCATAGCCGCCGGCCACCGTGACGATGCGGCCCACCAGGCCGCCGTCGTTGATCACCACCTGATCGGGACGCGCCTTCTCATCCCCGGTGTGGATGACCATGGAGCGCATCCAAGACTCCGGGTCGATGAAGACCACGTCGGCGACGTAGTTGAAATCGCTGGCGGCCCGCGAGTAGCCCGACAGCCTGGCCAGCCTCTCCAGCTCTTGCTCGATGCCGTGCAGCCTGGCCAGCTCTCGCTCCATGGAGTCGACCCGCTGGCGCAGGCTCTCGTTCTCAATCTTCAGAGTCCGCGCCAGGCGCATCGATCCCCCCGCTCCGGAGACCGATCGGGTCAGCCCGCCGGTGAAGTGGGCCGCCGGCGCCGACACGGCGAGAACGAAGCGCTCGAGGGGGCTGCCGCCAACGGCTGGCCGGCTCGAGAGCAGCGCCAAATGCCCGAGCAGCAGGAGGGCTATGAAGGCTTTGGTCCAGCGGTCGCTCAGCGCAGAGATACCTTGCGCAGAAGGTCGATATCTTCCAGCACCCGGCCGGTTCCGAGCACCACGGAGCACAGCGGATCGTCGGCGACGACCACCGGCAAACCGGTCTCCTCGCGCAGCCTCTGGTCGAGGTTGCGGATCAGCGCGCCTCCGCCCGAAAGCACGATGCCCTTATCCATGATGTCGGCGGAAAGCTCGGGGGGCGTTCGCTCGAGGGCCTGGCGCACCGAGTCGACGATCGAGGCGATCGGCTCGGCGAGGGCTTCGCGCACCTCGGAGTCGGTGATGGTTTGCTCCTTGGGCACGCCCTCCATCAGGTTGCGGCCCTTGATCTCCATCTTCAGCTCTTCCTTGAGCGGAAAGGCCGAGCCGAGCTCGAATTTAATGCGCTCGGCGGTGCGCTCGCCGATCAGCAAATTGTGGCGTCTCTTGAGGTAGCTGATGATCGCCTCGTCGAGCTCGTTGCCGGCGATCTTGAGCGATCGGCTGTCCACCGCGCCGGCCAGCGAAATGACCGCGATATCGGTGGTGCCGCCGCCGATGTCGACAATCATATTGCCCGAGGGCTCGGTGATCGGCAGGCCGGCGCCGATCGCCGCCATCATCGCCTGTTCGACCAGGAAAACCTCGGAGGCCCCGGCCTGCTCCGCCGAGTCGCGCACGGCGCGCTTCTCCACCGGCGTAATCTCCGAGGGCACGCCGATGACGATCCGCGGCCGCACCCAGCGCCGGCCGCCGTGGGCCTTGGCGATGAAGTACTTGAGCATCTGCTCGGTGATGTCGAAGTCCGCGATCACGCCGTCTTTCATGGGGCGCACGGACTCGATGTTGCCGGGGGTGCGGCCGAGCATCTCCTTGGCCTGGTTGCCGACCGCCTCGATCTTGTTGGTGACTTTATTGACCACCACCACGGAGGGCTCGCGCACCACGATGCCGCCGGTGCGGGTGAAAACCAGAGTGTTGGCGGTACCTAGATCGATCGCTAGGTCGTCAGAGAACAATCGCAGAAGAGACGGCACGGGCTTTAAATCCTCGGGGTTCGCCGCCGATGGCTGGGAGGTGCCGGCTCGGCCCGAGCTGGCGGACCTGGGAGCCGAAATGGGGAGCGGCGCACGGCCATCGGCGCTCGCCTGGATGGTAGCGGATAGATGCCTATGAAACCAGCGTTTGTGCGGCCTTTGGCCCGGCCGTGCACGACTCCGAGGTCGGCTTTTGAGAGCTGGCCGAGTCGATGGGCTCAGCTGGCCGAGTCGATGGGCTCAGTTGGTCTAGAGTCCGGTTGGCCGAGTCGACGAACCTAGCTGGCCTAGAACTCAGTTGGCCGAGTCGATGAACACTCGCCGCTGCTCCTGGCTGGTGTTGCCCGCGCCGTCCGTGGCGGCGGCGGAAACGAAGGCGAAGCCCTCGCCATCCATCACGATGCGTTCGCTGAACGAGCCGTCGCTCTTCACCGCGACCTCCTCGCCGTTCAGGGTCAGAGTGGCGCCGGCCTCGGTGCGACCGCTCACGATCAGCATGCTGCCGTAGGTCTGCACGTCTTCGAGCGTCAGGGCCGGCGGGGTCCTGTCGTTGTCGGCCGAGCGCTGGGGCTGCACCACCCGGAAGCTGCGGGGCTCGCTCCACGGGCCGCGGGTTTGACCATCGGCGCCGATCGCGGCGACCTGCCAGAAGTAGCGGCCGTCGGCGCGCAGGCCGAGACGCGCCGAGGTCTTGGTGCGCTCGTTGTCGATGATGTTGGTGGCGAAAAGCCGGCCCTTGGAAACGTTGAGGGCGTATTTCTCGGCGCCTGCCACGGCCCGCCAGGTCAGCCGGATCTCGCGGCTATCCAGGGAAAAGGAGCGATCCTCAGGGGGGAATGTCAGGCGCGGCCGCGCGGGTAGGGAGCTGGGCCCGGAGAGCAGGTCGCCCTCCTGCACGATCTGCTGGAGGGCGCCGAGCAGGCGCGATTGGCCGTTCTCCGCCACCACCTCCATCGACCCGGAGTAGGTTGCAAAGCGCGCCTCTTCGCTCGATCGATCATAGGCCACCATGGCCGCCGAGGAGCTGCGGACCTGGGCTTCGGAATTCGGCGTCTTGACCTTGCCGGTATTGTCTTCGGTGGAGAGCTCCAGCCAGCCGAAGGACATCTCGGCGACCTGTTCGCTGCGCCCAAAGCGGTTGGTCTGCGCCGAGAGGTGCACCATGGTGTTGGGCCTTAGGGTATAGGACGAGCCGTCCGGAAAGCGCACCGTGGCGGAGCCGCCGGCGGAGGTCTTGACCCAGTCTCCAGGGTTGATGGCGTCTTCGGGACGAGCGCGCCGCCAGGCGCCTCTCTCCCCGCGCCGGTACTCGACGCTGCCGGAGACGTTGAGGAATTGGCCGCGGTTCTCGGCCGGGCCCTGGTCCCGAGCGAGGACGTCCTTGAACTGGCCGACGCTGCTTCGGAGCAGCGTGACCGCGCGGGCGAAGCGGCCGTCGCGGAAGGCCTCTTGGCCGCTGTCGAGATCTTCCCAGGCGGCGAAGAACTCGCGCCTCACCTGGCCGTAGTCCGCGCGATCCTCCAGCTGGCGCGAGAGACCGCTGGCCTCGTCGAGCAGCTGGCGGGCCGTCTCCTCCTTAACCCGCAGCTGCCACTGCTGGTAAGAGAAAGCGCCGACGATCACCACCACGACGGCGAGCAGCAGGAGCACGGTGCGCCTCACGGACTCGACCGAGACGCTATACCAGTCGCGGCTCTTGTCTCGGCGGGAAGCGGCGGATGTTCGTGCCATGGAAATCTCTCGGGTCGATCGGTCGGGTTCCGGCGTCTGCTCCGGGAGGTAGAGGCGGGTGTGGGGTGCTAGAGACCTCTGAAAGCTGAACTTTAGGAAGGGCCGGGCAGCTCTTCTAGAATATCACAGGCGCCCGCCGCTCGGGGCCGCTCGAGGCCGCGGGAAAGCGCTCGATAGTGTAGAATCTCGCGCCTTCGCACGCGCGGCTCCGGCGACTTCAGGAGCCCCCCCTACAGGAGAAAATTCGTCATGGCTTTGAAGTGGCTGCGGGATCAAATCAAATTTTTGGCGCCGGTCCTTTGGATCATCGTAGCGGCGTTCATCATCACTATTTTCTTCGATTTCGGCACTGTCGATCTGCGGCAGAGTTCCGGACAGGTGGCGGCTACCGTCGGCTCTGAAAGAATCACTCTCGGCGAATTCCAGTCCGAGTACAGGGCCCTCGAGAGCCGATATCAGCAGACCTTCGGTCAGCAGTGGACGCCGGAGATGGCGCGCCAGCTCAACATTCCCAAGCAGGCTCTCGACCAGCTGATCGACCGTCGAATCCTGCTGATGGAGGCCGAGAGCATCGGCCTCATGGCCACCGACGAGGAGGTGAGGGACCTGATCGTCACCTTCCCCGCTTTCCAGGACGAGGACGGCAATTTCGCCGGTCGCGAGGCGGTGCAAAACGTGCTGCGCAACGCCCGCCTCACCGAGGAAGAGTTCACGAAAGACCAGCGCGATCGGCTGCTGCTCGAGAAGCTGCAGTCGGTTCTACGCGACACGATCTTCGTCAGCGAAGCGGATATCGAGGAGGCCTACAGGGCCCAGAACGAAAAGGCCGAGATCCGCTTCATCGAGGTTCCGTCGAGCCAATTCGCCGACCGGGTCGAGATCGAGCCGAGCGAGCTTCAGGCCTATTACGACGAGAACTCCTCCGACTACGAGCTGCTCGAGCAGCGGGTCGTCGACTACGTGCTGGTCGATACCGTTCAGATGCGCCGCACCATCGAGATTCCCGATGATGAGATGGAGCAGTATTGGAACGACAATCAGTCGGAGTTCGAGCGCGACGAGCAGGTTCGCGCCCGCCACATCCTGCTGCGCTCGACCCCCGATCGCGACATCGAGGCGGCCAAGGCCGAGCTTCTGGCGATCAAGACGCGGGTTGAGGGCGGCGAGGACTTCGGCGAGATCGCCCGCGAAGTCTCCGACGATGAGGGTACGGTGAAGCGCGGCGGCAGCCTCGGTTTCTTCGGCCGCGGCTCCATGGTCGAGGCCTTCGACAAGGCGGCGTTCGGCGCCGAGCCGGGCACCCTGGTCGGCCCCGTCGAGACCCAATTCGGCGTCCACCTGATCGACGTCCAGGATCGGCGCGAGGGCGGCATCCAGCCCTTCGAGGAGGCCAAGCAGGTGATCCGCTCCAGGCTCCTCGGACAGCGGGTCGATCAGCTGGCCCAGGACAAGATCAACGACCTGTCGAACCGAATCCAGGAAGAGGGCCTCAAAGAGACCGCGCAGCTCGAGGCGTTGGCGACCGAGGAAGACGCCACCTTCCAGACCACCCAGCCGTTCGGCAAGAGCGACACCGTGGTCGGCATCGGCCGCGCCGCGGACTTCACCGACACCGCCTTCGCGCTCAAGCAGAACGACATCTCGCAGCCGATCAAGGTGCCGCGCGGCTGGGTGGTGCTCCGCCTCGCCGAGATTCAGCCGCCGCAAATTCCCGAGCTGGCCGAAGTCGAGGGTCAGGTGCGCTCGGCGGTTTCGGCCGAGAAGCAGAAAGTCCTGGCCGTCGAGCGGCTCGGGGAGATGCGCGCCGGGGTCGCTGCCGACGAGACCGGCGCGGGCCTCGACAACGCGGCCGCCGAGCTGGGCGTCGTGGTTCAGGAAAGCGGCGAGTTCACCAGGCTGGGCAGCGTCGGCGATCTGGGCCGTGACCGCCGGGTGATCGACGCCGCCCTGAGCATGGAGCCAGGCCAGCTCTCCGAGGTCTTTTCCACGGACAACGGCGCGGTGCTCTTCGAGGTCACCTCGCGCACCACCTTCGACGCCGCGGCCTACTCCGAGGAGCGGGACGCGACCCGCGAGCAGGAGGTTCAAAAGCGGCTCAACCAGGTCTTCGTCTCGCTGATCGAGGAGCGCAAACGAAATCTTGCGCCGAAGTACGACGCCCGCGTGATGGAAGACTTCGACATCCAGGCGACGACCCTCTGATCGCCGCGGCCCGATGATCGGCTGGCTTCAGGGCACGCTGCAGCACGTGGAGCCCGACCGCGTGCTGCTCACCACCAGCGGCGGCGTCGGCTACGAGGTCCACGTGCCCCTATCGACCTATTACGA
>JBCCLG010000095.1:0-10928 GCA_039027015.1 Acidobacteriota bacterium
CATCGAGCTGATCCTGATCCAAAGTCACGACCTTCGCGGTCGGGTGGCGATCGCCGCGGCCGCCGCGGCCTCCGAGAGCGCCGCTTATGCCCGGCGGCGCCAGCACCTTTCCCAGGCCGAGGGCGCCGCCCGGCGTCTCGATCGGGTGGGTTCGACCTGGGCCGCGGGCCTGGCCGCCGCCCTGCGCGCCGGCCGCCTGACCCTGAGCGGCGGCGGCCGCCGCCGCGGCGCCGGTGCCGGCGTTCTCGAGTCCCTGGCGGTGGCGGAGACCGCCTTCGAGGCCGCGAATATGGAGGTTCACGCCCACTTCGCGCGGCGCGCCCGGGCGCTGGTGAGCGATTCCTCCGCCGATCTCGCCGCTTCCGAGGCGGATCTCGCTCGCTGCGGAGTGCGCAGGCCGGATCTTCTGTCAAGAGTTTTTCTGCCGGGCAGGTGGTGAGATTCCAAGCGAGGCCTTCGGTGGGGTTACAATCTGGCCGCGCCGAATTCAGTGGCCCACCGGCTCAGCAGCCGGCTGTCCTCCTCTCCAGCTCTCGATGGGTGTCTTCACAAACAGCATCTGCATCCCCGGGGATCGCCCCGACGAGGTCCGCCGCGCCCTCGAGCGCTGGCTGCACATGCGCGGCTTCAAGATCTCCCAGGAGCCGCCGCTCTTCGATTTGGACATCGAGTCGGAGCGCAGCGCTTTCGTGGTTTGGAACGAGAGCTGGACGGTGCTCTTCTTCAGCCAGTGGGAGGAGGAGAGGCGGCTGATCCGCGAGCTGCAGCGCGATCTCTCGCCGCTGCTCTACCTGTGGGTCTACGACAGCGACGTCTGGGGCTGGGACCTCTTTGGCGAGGGCGGCTTTCTCTCGTCCTTCTGCTCGGATCCCAGAGACTTCACCAGCTTCTCGGAGGAGGACTCCCACGAAGCGCGGCCGGCGGCGGATCCCGAGCTGCTCTGCCGCAGCCTGGGCCTCGGCGCGGGTAAGGCTGCCGAGGTGCGCGCCGTGCAGAAGAAGAGCGCCTTTTTTAAGGAGGAGATCTGCGGCGAGCTATGCGAGCTCTTCGGGCTGGATCCCGCTCTCGCGAGCTACGACGATTTGGAGACCGGAAATCTCGGCCATCGCCTGGAGGGCTGGCGCAGCGCGCAGTGGATGTACTTTCACTACGACGCCGCGGTGGCTACCTTCGAAGGCGAGCCGGACGTTCACGCCCTGGAGCTCGACGAGGCCCGGCAGCTCAGCGTTTACGGCCCGCGTCCGGTGGAGATCTCCCCCGAGCTGCTGGCTGAGATGGAGGACATCCGCCGCCGGGCACGGCGCAATCTGCTCATCCTGAGGCCGATCTCCTGGCTGGCCAGCGGCTGGCGTCGCGCCCGGCAGCTGCTGGCCACGGCGAGCGGCGGCCGTCGGCGCGAGGACCTGCAGCCGGTGGTGGCGGGCTCGCCGATCAGCGTGCGTCCAACCGAGACCGCCACCCGCCATCAGGTCTCCAACCGGCGGCATTCCGTGCGCCTCCTGCTGCCCCAGGGCGTCGAGCCCATCGCCGTCTCGGGTAAGCCGGCGTCGGTCTTCTCGTTCAGGTCCGGCGCCCTGGTGGTCACCTGCACGGCCCGCCGCCTGCGTCACCTGGGAGAGGTGCTGCGGCCGCCCTCGCGCTCGACGGTGGAGCGCGACGAGCGCTACACCGCCGGCGAGCTGCCGGCCCGTCATCTGCTCTTTCGCATGCCCGCCTCGCGCTTCACGCCCTCCCAGGAGGCGCGCTTTCTGGCCCTTCACGTCGTGCAGACCTTCCGCGCGCTCTACGTCTTTCTCTATCGCTTTGAGCGCGAGGCTTCCGCGGACGATGAAGCGGCGATCCGCGCCGCCGTCGAGAGCTTCCGCGCCGAGGAAGACGGCCGGCGTCCGCGCTGAGGCCTGCCCGGTCTTGAGTCGAAGCTCTCTGCTGGCTCGCCCTCTGCTGCGGCGCCCGGTGGACTGCGCGCGGGTCCTCAAACTCGCCGGTGTTTCTGACTCTGTGGCCGAGACCGCCAAGGAGGTGGGTTCCCTCCCGCTCTGAGTTCACCTCAACTCGCCGGGCTCCCTCAGCCCATCGGGATGCCCCGCCTGTCTTCAGAGCTGGGACCGACTGCTCAAACAAGTTCGGACCCGTGCTCGTTCCCCCGGGCTTCTTGAACGCTCCGGGGGCGCTGCCTTTCCCTCGGGTCAGAAGAGAACTAGACCCGAGCCGCGAAGAAGAGGCCCCGAGGAGTATGAAAGCGGAGGCTGAAGTCGAGCCCCAGCTTCAGGGTCACGCCCTCCTCGAGAGGACGCTTCTCGCCCTTCCCGAGCACGTGCGGGCCGACCTTGCTGCCGTTGGTCGAGCCATGGTCGGTGAAGCTCCAGCCTTCACCATCGGTCACGAAATAGCCGTGCACCTTGGAGATCGACTCCACCGACACGGTGATGTCGCAGGCCTTGGAGCGCCCGATCGAGATCAGGTGCGGAAAGGGATTGCCGGGTCGCTTGGTGACGAAGGCGGCCTTGGCGAGATAGCGCAGCAAATGCACGCCCTCGATGCGTTCGGTCAGCAGCTGGACCCCGCGATCTTCCGCGACCGCCGGCTAGCTGGCCTCGACAGCCCCGGAGGGTTCGGTATCGACGCACTGCAGGCACGGCACCGGATAGGCGGCGAGGAAGTCGTCGAGACTCATGGCGCGCGCGGCTTCGCGGATCTTGAGGAAGCTGACGAAGCCGTCCTCGTTGGCGTCGGGGTGGGTCCAAGGGTCGTTCATGAGAGCGCGCTCCTGTCGTCCGGCGGCTAGCGGTGCTTTCCGAGGGCTGCTTTCCCGGGGCCTGCGGGCTGGCCCGGGCGCAGGCGATCAAGGTAACAGATCATCCGCCGGGGTGTCAGCGAACCAAGTCTCCGGCCGGCCTAAACCCCGGACGAACGGAGCAAAAGATCAAGCGAGCGGCGCCTCGGGTTAGCATGCCTCTCCCGGCGCGCCATGACCCGAACCCACGAAACCTCCACCCCGTCGCCCAAGCGCTCCTCGCCCAGGCGGGCGGCGGGCTGGGTTCTGCTGGCGGCGGCCGCCCTCGTTCTGGCCCTCGGGCTGCTGGGACGCCGAGGGCCGGCGGACGAGATCGACCGCGGGCCGCGCTCCCTCGTGCTGGTGACCCTGGACACCACCCGCGCCGACCGCCTGACCCCCTACGGCGGCGACGTGCCGACGCCCACCCTCGCCCGCCTGGCGACCGAAGGCGTGCTTTACGAGCGGGCTTTCTCGGTGGCGCCGATCACTCTGGTGGCCCACACCTCGATGCTCACCGGCCTCTGGCCACCCCAGCACGGCGTGCGCAACAACGGCATCCACGCCGCCGAGGACGAGCTCCACACCCTGGCCGAGCGCCTCGGAGAGGACGGCTGGCAGACCGCGGCGTTCGTGTCGGCGGCGGTGCTCGAGCGGCGCTACGGCCTCGATCAAGGCTTTGACGTCTACGACGACGACCTCTCCTCCGGGCGCCAGCGCCTGCCGCGCATGGTGCCCGACCGACCGGCCGAGGCGACCCTCGATTCCGCCCTCGAATGGCTGGACGGAGCGCGACCCGGGCGCTTCTTCCTCTGGGTACACCTCTACGACCCCCACGCACCCTACGCGCCGCCGGCGGCTTTTCGCGAGGCCCTGCCCGGCCGCCCCTATGACGGCGAGATCGCCTACCTCGACGCCGAGCTGGCGCGCCTGATGGAGCACCCGAGGCTGGCCGCCGACGAGACCGTGGTGGCGGTGATCGTCGACCATGGGGAGAGCCTCGGCGAACACGGGGAGATGACCCACGCCCTGCTGGCCTATGACTCGACCCTCCACGTGCCTTTTCTGCTGCGGTGGCCGGGCGCGCCGGCGGGCGCGCGGGTGGGGGCGCCGGTGAGCCACGTCGACCTGCTGCCCACCCTGCTCGATCTTCTGGACCGGCGCGCCGAGCCGGATCTGCCCGGGCGCAGCGTGGTGCCGGGAAGCGCCGCGGCGCGCCCGGCGGCCGAGGAAAAGGCCCGCCTGCTCTACGCCGAGACCTACCTGCCGCACTACACCTACGGCTGGGCCAAGGTGCGCACCGTGCGCCGCGGCTCGCTCAAATTTTTCGACCTGCCCACCCCCGAGGTCTACGATCTACGCCTCGATCCGCGCGAGCTCTCGAACCTGGCCGAACAGCAGCCCGGCGCCCATCACGACCTGGCGCGCGACCTGCGCGAGTGGATGGCCGGCTTTGAGGACGCCGAGCGCGAGAGCGCACACGAGCTGGACGCGCAGTCCGAGGCCGAGCTGCGCAGCCTGGGCTATCTGCCGCCTGGTCTGCTGGCCGAAAGCGACGGCCCGCCCCTCGATCCCAAAGACGTGATCGACCTGCACACCGGGCTCGAGCGGGCCCGCCAGCTGCAGTCGGACGGGCTCTTCGACTTAGCCGCTGCCGAGCTCCTGAAGGTTCTGGAGCGCGATCCGCAGAATTTGGCGGCGCGGGTGGACCTTGCCGACAACCTGGCGCGCCAGGGGGATCTCGAGGGCGCCGCGGCCTCGCTCGAGATGGCCTTGGCCTCAGACCCGTCCTCCTCCAGGCTGCATCTGCAGCTGTCGCGCGTCGAGGCCCGCCGCGGCCGCGTCGAGCAGGCCCTGGCCCTCGCCGAGCGGGCCCTCGAGCTCGACCCGCGGCAGTACGAGGCGACCCTCCATCGCGGCCGTCTGCTGCGCCGCGTGGGCCGCGGCCCCGAGGCGATCCGGGCGCTCGAGAAGGCGCTCGAGGAGCACGGCGCGCAGCCTCGCCTGCTCGCCGCCCGCGCCGCCTGGGTGCTGCGGCCTGCGGGTCAGGGCGAGGCGGCCGAGGCCGACCTGCGCCGGGCCCTCGAGCTGGACCCCTTCCTCGGCGTCGCCCGGCTGCGTTTGGGGGAGTGGCTCGAGGCGGACGGGCGCATCGCCGAGGCCGAGGAGCAGCTGCGCGAGGGCGTGAGCCGCCAGCCGCGGGACCCCGAGCTGCAGGCGCGCTACGGGCTGCTGCTCGCCCGCCGCGGCCGGAGCGGCGCCGAGACGACCCTGCGCGAGGCCATCCGTCTCGCCTCCGAGCCGCGCAGCGATCTCTTCCTGGCCCTCGCCGGCTGGCTGGAGGAGCGCGGCCGCGCCGGTGAGGCGCGCTCCGTCTACCAGCGGCTGGCCGAGCGGCCGGCGCAGATCGCGCGGGAGGTCAACAATCGAGCGGTGGCGCTCCTCGCCCTGGGCCGCGCCGAAGAGGCCCGCGGTCAGCTGCAGGCCCTCCTGGACCGCAACCCGCGCTCGATCGACGCGCTGGCCAATCTGGCCGCGGTCTCGATCCGCCTCGAGCGGTGGGCGGACGCCGAGGCGGAGGCGCGCCGGCTGCTGGCGCTGCGCGGCGATCTCGGCGACGGCTGGAATCTTTTGGGGGCGGCTCTCGAGGGTCAGGGGCGATTTGCCGAGGCGATCGATTGCTTCGAGCGCGCCCTCGAGATCGACCCGGGCTTTTGGCGCGCCCGCCTCAACCTGGCCGAGGCCCACCTCGAGACGAGTCGGCCACGGCTCGCCGAGGACGCGCTGCGGTCCCTGCTCGAGAGTCATCCGGAGAACGTCGAGGGCCGCTGGATGCTGGCCGAGCTGCTGGCGGCGTCGAGCGATCCGGGGCGAGCCGCCGAGCACTACCGCCGGTTCCTCGCCAGCGCCGCCGCGGAGGATCCGCGCGTTTCCGCGGCCCGCGCGGCGCTGGGTTCAGGGCCGATCCCGAAGGATGGCCCGCCGGGCAAAGAGGACAGAACGCGATGAAAAAGGCCGTCGGTTTTCTATTTCTCGCCGCCGCCACCGGCACCCTGCTCGCCGCGCTGCTCGGCAGACCCGCGGATCCGGCGGCGCCGCCGCCGGAGGAAAAGGCCGCGGAGGCGGCCGAGGCGCGCTTCGAGAGGGTGGTGGCCAGCATGTGGTGGCACCGCGATCGCTTCTCCGAGCTTCTCGACCTCTCCGCGAGGCAGAAATCGCGCATGGACTCGCGCTGCCTCGAAAGCCTGCGGCGTCGCCTGCGCCTGCGCCTCGAGGCCCGCGCCGAGGCCGAGGTCTACCGCGAGGCGCTGGCCGCCGGGCGTTTCGAGGAGGCGGGGGAGGCGGTGGAGAAGCTGGCGGTGCTGGCCTCGGATCTCCACGTGATCGAGGAGCGCATGACCCTCGAGGTCATCGCGCTCCTGGGCGAGGCTCAGCGCGAGAAGCTGCGCGAGGCGGCGCCGGCGCTGCTCACCATGCCGTGGCTCAAGACTCTGGGGCCGGCGCGCCCCGGCGCCGGCCGCGATGGTGCCAGCGAAAGCGGGCGATCTCGCCCAGCATCGTGAGCGAGTCGACGATCGGCCGCACCTTGGAGGGAGCCGAGTTCGCCCAGCGCACTCCGACCTCGGCGATTTCCAGCCCCTCGCGCTGGGCGAGCCAGACCAGCTCCACGTCGAAGGCGAAGCCGGGGGTGATCATGCTCGAAAAGAGCCGCCGCGCCACCTCGCCGTCCATCAGCTTGAAGCCGCACTGGGTGTCGGCGATGCCGCGCACCCCGGCCAAGCGGATCAGCCGGTTGAAGGTCTTGCCCATCAGCTCGCGGTAGAAGGGCTGGCGCTCGATCAGCTCCGACTCGGACACGGCGCGGCTGCCGATCGCGAGCGGCGCGCGATTCAAATGGGGGTGGAGCCGCTCGAGGTCCTCGATCGGCGTTGACAGGTCGGCGTCTGAGATCAGGACGAGCCGGCCGCGGCTCTCCGTGACGCCGCGCCTCAGGGCCGCGCCCTTGCCTCGATTGGCCGGCTGACGCAGGGTGCGCACCCCGCGCGCCGCAAAGGCCTCGGCCAGCTCGGCGGTGCGGTCCGCGGAGCCGTCGTCCACCACCACCACTTCAAAAGACTCGATCGCCGGCGGCTCCGGCTTCGAGGGGCCGGCGAGCCGGCCGGGCAGAGCCTCGAGATAGGCGAGGATCTCCTCGAGGGTCGGCGGCAGCCTCTCGGCTTCGTTGTAGGCCGGCACGATCACCGAGAGGTCGAGGTCTCTGCGCGGTGAGGTAGGAGAAGCGGTGGGTTGCACGGTGCTGCGTCTCAATCGGTGAAGCGTCAGGGTGAGGATGAGCGGTGGGATGCCGCGCCTCTCGATACACTCGCGGCGGCGGCGAGCGTGCCTCGGGCCCCAAAGCCGCGCCGCGGGTGTCGAGCATGGAGATCATTCCCCGTCAACACAGCGTTCCGGAAGCTGTTCCGGTCGCCGAGCTCAACCGGGACGTCCGGGCGACGTTTATCGCCCGCACCTACATCCATCTGTTCGCGGCTATTGTCGCATTTGTCGGGCTGGAAGTGGCCCTCTTCGCCCTGGGATTCGCCGAGCCGCTGTCGGAGCTGATTTTTTCGTTCGTTTCGCCCCTGACGCTCCTGGGCCTCTTTTTGGCCGTGAGCTGGATGGTCAGCGGCCTGGCCCAGCGCATCGAGCGCGAGGATGTGCTCTACCCCGTGCTCGGAGTCTACGTCGCGGCGCTGGCCGTACTCTTCGCGCCGCTGCTGGCGGGTCCCTGGGCCGCGCCGGTGCCGGTGGCAATCGCCGCGCTGCTGGTCGTCGCGGTCTTCGGCAGCTTGACGGCGATATCCGTTTCGGCGCGGCGAGACTTCTCCCTGCGCGCTGTTCTGCTGCGCTGGGGCCTGGCCATGGCGCCAGCGAGCATCGTCGCCTTCCAGGTGAGCTACGGCCTGGGGCTGGCCCACCTCGTCCTGTGTGCCTCCGGTCTCTCGATTCTCCATGAGACTTCTCGCATTCTCGAAAAGGAAACGAGGAACGACCGCTTTGTGGCGGCGTCCATCAGGCTGCTGACCTCGATCGCCATGCTCGTCTGGTACGCGCTGAGCGTCCTGAGGTGGATCTTCGGCTCCGGCAAGAAATCGGTCTGACCGGGGCGCCCCGGGCGCCAGGCGCGCCGAAGGCCCCTGGTAGCATTGCGCCATGGCGCGGCACGATGGACCCCTCGACTCGCTGCGCAGACCCCTCACCGATCTGCGTATTTCGGTCACGGACCGCTGCAACTTTCGCTGTACCTTCTGCATGCCGGCGCACCGGAAGTACGACTTCCTCTCGCGTCCCGAGATCCTCACATTCGAGGAGATCCACCGCCTGACGACCCTCTTCGTGGACCTCGGGGTGCGCAAGGTGCGGCTGACCGGCGGCGAGCCGCTTCTGCGGGCCAAAATCGAACGCCTGGTCGAGCTCCTCGCCTCGACCGAAGGCGTTGAAGACCTGGCGCTCACCACCAACGCCGCCCTGCTGCGCGGGCACGCCCGGGCGCTGCGCGACGCCGGGCTCAGCCGGGTGACCGTCAGCCTGCACTCCCTCGACCCGGCGGTCTTCGGCGGCCTCAACGGCCTCGGCTACCCCCTGGCCAAGGTGCTCGACGGCATCGAGGCGGCCCTCGAGGCTGGCCTTCGCCCGGTCAAGCTCAACGTCGTCGTGATGAAGGGAACCAACGACCGCGAGATCGAGGCGCTGGCGGACTACGGCCGGCGCATCGGCGCGGTGATGCGCTTTATCGAGTACATGGACGTCGGCACGGTCAACGCCTGGGACCCCGAGCGCGTGGTCTCGGCCACCGAGATCGTCGACCGCATCGCCGCCCGCTGGCCGCTGGAGGCGATAGACCGCGGTCGTCCCGAGGACGTGGCCGAGCGCTATCGCTATCTGGACGGCGGCGGCGAGATCGGCGTCATCTCCTCGGTGACCGCGCCGTTCTGCGGCGACTGCTCGAGGGCCCGCATTTCGGCCGAGGGCAAGGTCTACACCTGCCTCTTCAGCGCCTTCGGGCACGACCTCAAGACCCCGCTGAGAGCGGGCGAGGACGACGCGGCCCTGCGCCGCAGGCTGGCCGCGCTGTGGCGCGCGCGGAGCGACCGGTATTCTGAGGAGCGAACCCAGGCCCTCAAGGCCGGCACCTTTGCGCCGGCCCCGAAGGTCGAGATGTTTCGCATCGGCGGCTGAGCGGCTGGGGCGTGAAGCTCCGCCGGAGGACGGCTCGGCCGCGCGGGCAAAAAAATAGCTCCAGCGTGATGGGTCGCGAGGATCGAGCTGCTGGGCCGAAGGCCTCTGCAGCGCCGCTACTGGGAGTTATTCGTGAGGGTGCGGCGCCGGCTGCTGACTGATCTTCGCGGGGCCCATCACCCGGAGCCCGCTCTCGAAGGGATATAAGAGCAAGGCGTGTGCCAGGTCTTCAGGCGGCTTCGGCACCTCCTCTTTTCCGCGTCAAAGCGACGGTCGAGGGTCCGAACACCGTGGGCGAGGGCCGAGATTCCGCGTTTTCCCTGGGGAATCGCTGCCTTTCGGTCCGAGCAGCCCCATTCGGGCGTCTCCCGGAAGCAGGGTGTCTGGAATCGGTCACTGACCGCTGGCGGACAGTCAGGGTGCCCGGTCCGCCTGGCCGAAGCCGTACAGCAGCAGCCGCGCCCGGCAGCCGAGCGATGTGCGAGACTCACGCCGGCATTCCGCAACCGATCCAAAGCCGAGCGAGGAGTTCCGATGGCCCGATTTCGCGTCCCGCACACGCTGATCCTGCTCTGCGCCATGAATGTGCTGGCGCTGCTGGTGACCTATCTACTGCCCCAGGGCTCCTTTGAGCGCGTCACGAACGAAAAGGGTCGCGAGCAGGTGGTGAGCGGCTCCTACTCGCCCCTGGAGGATGCCGAGCGGCTCAATCCGCTCACCCTCTTCACCGCCATTCCCCGCGGCTTCGCGGCGGCGGAGGAGATCATCTTCTTCGTCTTCTTGATCGGCGGCTGCTTCGGCGTGCTGCGCGCCACCGGCGCCATCGACGCCGCCCTCGCCTTTCTGCTGGATTTTCTCGGCACTCGGCCGCTGCTGCTGATCGCCGGCGGCATCGTGGTCTTCGCGACCGGCGCCACCACCATCGGCATGGCCGAGGAGTACCTGCCCTTCGTGCCGATCCTCCTGGCGCTCTCCATCGGTTTGGGGTTCGACGCCATGACCGCCATCGGCATCCTGTGTATCGGCTACGGGGTGGGCTACGGCGCGGCGCTCATCAACCCGTTTACGGTGGTGATCGCCCAGAACGTGGCCGGCGTGCAGCCCACCTCCGGATGGGAGTTTCGCCTGGTGCTCACCATCGCGCTGGTCGCCCTCGGAATCCACCACGTCTGGCGCTATGCGCGGCGGGTCAAGGAGGATCCGTCGAGCAGTCTGGTGGCGGATATCGAGCCCGATCCAGCGTGGCGGGTGGAGACCCGCCAAAGCTTCACGGCGCGTGACGGCATAGTGCTCTTCATGGTTGCGGCGACCATCGGAGTCACGGTCTACGGCCTCTCGGAGCTCGGCTGGTACATCATCGAGATGGGCGCCTGCTTCCTCGGCCTCACCGTGGTGCTGGCGCTGGTGGCGCGGCTCCACCCGGACGAGTCGGCGAAGAGTTTCTGCACCGGCGCCACCGAGCTGACCACCACGGCGCTGCTGATCGGCTTCGCGCGCTCGATTCTCATCCTGCTCGAGGAGGGCAAGGTCGTCGACACCATCGTCTACGCCGTCTCCCTGCCCCTCGAAAAAGCCGGCTCGATTTTCGCGGCGGTCGGCATGCTCTTCTTTCAGAGCCTGTGCAACCTCTTTATTCCGTCAGGCAGCGGCCAGGCCTACGTCACCATGCCGATCATGGCGCCGCTCGGCGATCTGGTGGGCGTTCAGCGTCAGGTGGCCGTGCTGGCGTACCAGATGGGCGACGGTCTGACCAACATCCTGGTGCCGACCAGCGCCGTTTTGATCGGCATCCTGACCATGGCGCGGATCCCTTACGAGCGCTGGCTGCGCTTCGTGATGCCCTTCATGCTCAAGGCGTGGCCGCTCTCTCCCCTCGCCTCCACCTACTGCAGGTCGATCAGCACCGCCGTGGCCAGAGCCAGCGAGCAGAGCAGCC
>JBCCLG010000096.1:0-10913 GCA_039027015.1 Acidobacteriota bacterium
CCCGCGTCGCGGTGATCAGCCGCTACGCTACATCACCTGGGTCAACAACAACCGCCGCATCGTCAACGAGATGAGTGGCGGCCGGATCGGCTACATCCACGTGCCGAACACCGCCGTGCCGGGCCACCGCGAGCTCTACGAGGGCTGGTACGCACAGGCCGGGGCGAAGGAAGCGATGCTGATCGACGACCGCTACAACGGCGGCGGCTTCATCCCCGACCGCATGATCGAGTATCTGAACCGCACTCACCTGGCCTATTGGGCCATGCGCGACATCGATTCGATGCGCACCCCGGGCTTCGCCCACAAGGGTCCGAAGGTGATGCTGATGAACGGCTACTCGTCCTCGGGCGGCGACGCCCTGCCGTATTTCTTCCGTCAAGAGGGCCTCGGAAAGCTGATCGGAACCCGCACCTGGGGCGGCTTGATCGGGCTCAACGGCAATCCCGCCCTGATGGACGGCGGCGGGCCGCTGCTCTGCACCTTCCGCATCTACGACGAGAGCGGACGGTGGGTGGTGGAGAACGAGGGCGTGGTGCCCGATATCGAGGTACACGACACCCCCGAAGCGATGCTCGACGGCGGCGATCCGTCGATCGAAACGGCGGTGGAGGAGCTGCTCAAGGAGCTGGAGGCCAACCCGGTTCGTCATCCCGAGCCGCCTCAGCCTCCCGACCTTTCCCGCCAGGGCTAAGGCCGCCTCTTCCGCGGATCGCTCGCTCGAAAATGCGGCGGCGGGCGGAGCCTTCGGGCGGCGGACCTCGATCCCGCGCTCTCGCAATCTTCGATGACATCTCGAAGGGCGAAGATCGGGATCGAGGCGATAGAGCCGCCAGAGCCTCGACGGGTTAGGCTCCGCGAAATAGATGTCGATTGATTCCGCACGCAGGTCCAAAAATTCCAGGCGCCGCTTCGCCTGCCGGGCCCTCTCGCTTCTCCTGGCTTGGGGCGCCGGCGCCCTTCTCGAGGCCCAAACCTACCCGGTGCGGGTCTACACCGAGCTCGACGGCCTGGCGAACTCCACCGTCTACGACGTTCAGGAGGACGCGACCGGCAGGCTTTGGTTCGCCACCCGCAACGGCGTCTGCGTCTACGACGGCGCGGAGTGGCGGAGCTTCGGCCTCGAGGACGGCATTCCGCAAACGGGTTTTCTGCGCCTCGAGATCGCCGCCGACGGCTCGGTGTGGGCGCTCAACGATAGCCAGGTGGACGTCTACACCTACCCCGGCGACTCGAGCTATCGGGGCGATAAGTGGCGGGTCCTCGATCCCTCGTCCCGGGAGCTCTGGCGCGGGGAGGAGGCGACCGACTTTGCCCTGCTCGAGGAGGCGGAGGGTATCGCGCCGGTGCTCGGCACCGCCCGGACGGCCTTCGTGCGGCACGACGGGAAATGGCGCGAGCTGCCCATCGGCGCGACCTGGGCCCTCGAAACGGTGGCGGACGTGCTCTATCTCGCGGGCGATGAAGGGCTCTTCAGGCTCGAAGGGTCGGGCGCCGATCCCAAGCTGGTGGCGTCGGCCCGCGACCTTCCCTCGCTGCCCCTGGTCGGCATGGCCGACGACGGGGCCGGAGGCCTCTTTCTCGCCGGCACCGACTGGGTCGGCAGGTGGCGAACGAGCGGCAGCGAGGGCGAGAGCGGCGCCCGGTCTCGAGGCCGGTTCGAGAGCCGATTCAGCAGTTTGAGCGTCGCGCCCACCGATCTCTCGGGTCTGCCGGGCAAGGTCCGCTTGGAGGCCGACGGGCGCGGCGGCGTTTTCATCGCCGACCGCCAGGAGCTCTACCAGGTCGACCACGAGCGCGGGGTCTTGATCAACCTCGGCGGGCTGCCGGGCATGGCCGGCCAGGGCGCCACGGCGGTCCTCCAGGGGCGCGACGACGTGCTGTGGCTGGCCGGCGAGCGCGGGGTCAGCAAGCTGATCAGCCGGCGATTTGCCTCGTACCGAAGCGCCGACGGCCTGCTCGGCGACGAGGTCTCGGCGATCGTCGAGGCCGCCCCGGGAATCCTCATCTTCGGCCACAACGGGGGCTTCAGCCGGCTCGAGAACGACGAGGTGCGCTACACGGTGAGGCTGGTGGAGCCCGGTTCCGAGGCGGCCGCCGCCCGCCGCATCATGGATTTCGCCCTGGGGCCGGAGGGCGACGTGTGGGCGGCCGCCAACAGAGAAGGCGTCTGGCGCCTCGAAGAAGGGAAACCGTACGGATCCGCGCTGGCCTACGACCTCGAGACCCTGGGTCTCGAGACGATCGCCAGCCTGGCCTTCGACAGTCGAGGCCGTCTGTGGGTGGCGGGGCGCGAGCTGGCCGTTCTCGAGGACGGCGCGTTTCGCCCGATCCGCCTGCCCTCGGAGGCCTCCCGCCGGGTGGCCATTCGCCGCATCCACCTGACTCCGCAGGACCACGTTTACGCGGCCACCGAGCGCCAGGGCCTGTTCGCGTTGAGAGACGGCGAGTGGAGCCGCATCACGCGCGCCAACGGCTCGGCGCCGTCGCTCTACACCGTGGTGAGCGACGCCGCGGGTAAGATCTGGCTGGGCGCCGCCGACGGTCTCTACGTTGTCGAAGACGAGCGGATCGTCCGGTCCGCGGAGCCGCGGGTGCAGCGGGCCGTCTACTCGCTGATGGAGGACCCGGGGGGCGCGCTGTGGGTGGGCACGGACTTCGGCGTGATCCGCCACGGCGACGGCGAGACCGTGCATTACCGAATCAGCGACGGCCTCGCCGGCCGAGAGGCCAATCGAGGGGCGCTGATCACCGACCACCGGGGCCGGGTGTGGATCGGCACCGACGCCGGCGCCTCGCGCTACGCCCCCCGGTTCGACACCCGCCCGGCGCCGCTCCAGCCTCTTCTCGAGGGGGTGGAGGTCGGGGGGCTTCTCGAACCCCTCGATGGGTCGCTCGAGCTGCCGTGGAATCGCAATAACCTGACCTTTCGCTTCCGGGCCACCCAATTCATCGACGAGGACCGCATCGACTACTCGGGCAGGCTGCTCGGCTTCGAGTCCACCTTCCAGCCCCCGGAGCGGGCCCTGGGCCGCCGCATGCACTACACCAGCCTGCCCCCCGGCGAGTATCGTTTCGAGGTGCGGGCCAGGCTGCGCGGCCAGCCTTGGGGGCCGGCGGTCAGCTCCCCTCAGGTGAGCATCGCGCGCCCCTTCTGGTCGGCCCCGTGGTTCTTCGTCGCCGCCCTCTCCTGTCTGCTGCTCGGGGTCGGAGGCGTCCTGCGGCATCTGGCGGCTCGGCGCTACTCCCGAGACCTCGAGCGGGTGGTCGGCGAGCGCACCCGCGAGCTCAAAACCTCGAACCGGCGCCTGCGCCAGGAGGTCGACGAGCGCCTGCGCACGGAGTCCGAGCTGCGCGGCGCGAAGCTTGCGGCGGAGGAGGCGAGCGTCGCTAAATCCCGCTTCCTGGCGGTGATGAGCCACGAGATCCGCACCCCCATGACCGGCGTTTTGGGGATCGTCGAGCTGCTGCGCCTCGGCTCCCTCGACGCTCGCCAGCGCGAGCAGATTCACACCCTCGACCGCGCCGGGCGCGCGCTGCTGACGATCCTCGACGACATTCTCGACTACTCGCGCATCGAGGCCGGGCGGGTGTCGATCGACGCCGTGCCGTTCTCGCCGCGCGCCCTGGCCGAGGAGGTGATCGCGCTCTTCGCCGCCCAGGCCACCACCAAGGGCCTCGGGCTCGAGCTGCGGGCTCCCGCGCAGCTGCCGGCGGCCCTGCTGGGAGATCCCGCCAAGCTGCGCCAGATAGCGGTCAACCTGATCGGCAACGCGATCAAATTCACCGATCGGGGGCGGGTCACCCTCGATCTCGGATGGCGCGGGTCGACGCCGGAGGAAGACGCTGCCGGCGAGCTGAGCCTGCGCATCGTCGACTCCGGGATCGGCATTCCCCACGACCAGCTCGAGCGCCTCTTCGAGCCGTTCCACCAGGTGGACTCCTCGGCGGGACGCAGGCACGGGGGCACCGGCCTGGGGCTCGCCATCTGCCAACGCCTGGTGCTCGCCATGGGCGGCGAGCTGAGAGCCGAGAGCGCGCTGGATGAAGGCTCGACCTTCACCGCGCGCGTGCCGCTCGCCCGGTGCCTGGAACCCCTGCCCGAGGAAGCCGGCGGCCCGCTAGGCGAGGCGGCCTCCCTCGCCGAGCTCGGCGAAGGAGCGCCGCGCATTCTGGTGGCTGAAGACAATCCCATGGTCCAGCTGATCACCCTCGACATGCTCGAGGTCCTGGGCTGCCGTACCGAGCTGGTCGCCAACGGGCTGGAGGCGATCGAGGCCCTGGAGCAGGAGAGCTTCGACATCGTGCTGATGGACGTCCAGATGCCCACCCTCGACGGCCTCGAGGCCACCCGGCGCCTGCGTCAGCAGTGGCCCGAGCGGTGGCGCCCGGCGGTCATCGCCGTCACCGCCCACGCCTCGGAGAGCGACCGCCTGCAGTGCCTCGAGGCGGGCATGGACGACTACCTCTCAAAGCCCCTCACCCTGGAATCGCTGCGAGCCAAGATCGCCCGCTGGGCGCCGCAGAACCACTCAGAGTCCCCGTGAGCCGCGCCGCGGGGCCCGGGCGTTCGCCCCGCGAAGTCACAGAATCTGAATCGGCAGGTTGTCTGAGTCGGGCACGAAGACCGAGAGCGTGTTGCGCGGATTCTCGAGCGCAAAGCCGAGGGTGCTGCCGCCCGCGACGCCCACGCCGAGGTCCGAGCGCAGCAGATCGCTGGTGAAAACGCTCTTGAGGAGATTCTGCCCGTACTCCTCGGGCACGATCAAAATCGGCTTGGGGTGGCCGGGGCTCAGCCTATCGAGCTCGCTGAACAGGCGGCGCGCGAAGTCGTGACTGCGGCACGAGGCGAGAATCAGCACCGGAGCGGAGCCTCGCGCGGGCCCCGCGGCGAGCATTTTGGCCATCTGCCGCGCGCTGAGAGAGCCCGCCAGATCGAGGCGCCGGGCGTTGCCGTGGCCCTCGAAGTAGAAGGTCAGATCTTCCTGGTCGAGGAGAGGCTCGAGGGCCTCGCGCCCCGAAGCGCCCCGGCGGGTGGAGAGGAAGCTGAAGGAGTCGGCGCGGCGCTCGAGCAGGCTTTGGCTCGCCGCTCGACCGAAGACTCGGCCCCTGCCGCCGCCGAGGCGCTGCTGCGACGCGGCGTACACCACGTTGCGGCCGGCCACCAGCTCGAGGTCGCCGAACCTCTTGCGCAGCTCGAGAATGCGGCCGAAGGAGCGGGCCACCGAGAGGCGGTCGGGGAGCACGCCGCGCTCGTGCAGATCGCGGGCGATGAGCATCTTGGCGTCGATCACCGAACGCAGGTGCCGGAAACTCCGAGGATCGGCGAAGAGGCAGCGCAGCCAGGAGTCTTCGATGCGGTCGTAGACCGAAGCGAGGGCGGGGTCAGAGAGGAGAGAGCGAAGCCGGGCCGAGCGCGACCTCAGGCGCGGCCCGCGCTCGCCCACCGAAGGCCTCGGACCCAGCAGGTAGCTGAGCTCGTCGCGGCTGCTCATGCCCGCCAGGCGCTCGATCTGCAGCGCCCTATCGACGTCCGCGAGGGTGAGAGAGGGGTCGAGCTCCCGAAGCTGCAGGGCGGGATCGGTGATCGAGGCCACGAAAAGCGTGCTGAGAAGGAGTGAGATCATGGGGGACTCGCTTTTCAAAAAGAATGAGAGGTCAAGGGCGGGCTAGCTCGGCAGATAGAGGGAGAGGTCTGACCAGGCCTCGGTCCGGCAGCGAAACTCGTGCTCGTCCTGGGCCGCCGCGGAGGGCCGCGGAGCGGCCGCGGCGGCGGCTTGGGGGGAGCTGGGGGAGGCCGGCCGTAAGAAGTCCGCGAGAGCCGCGCCGATATCCCACGTCAAGGCTTGGGAAACGCTGCTGAGAAATGCCGCTGAGCTGGTCATTTGAAACCTCCTCGAAGTCTGCGTTGGGCCGCGCCGCTGGGCGTTCCGGCGACCCTTAGAGGCTATGGAGGTGCGGCACAAAGAGCAGTCGTCGCGCGACCCGGGGAGGGGTAGGAACTCGCCCCGGGGCCGCGGGGCATCAGAGGACGCGCTCGCGGGAGAGCTGCTGGGCAGGGGCGCCGGAGCGCGAGGAGCGCAGCGCCTCGGCCAGCTGATCCACGCGGATCGGCTTGGTGGTGTAGGCGTCCATGCCCGCTGCGAGGCAGCGCTCCTTATCGCCCTTCATGGCGCTGGCGGTCATGGCGATGATGTAGGGGTGCTCGTCCCGCTCGCTGATTCGGCGGGTCGCCTCGAGACCGTCCATCTCGGGCATCTGAACGTCCATGAGGATGACGTCATAGCACTGGCGGTCGGTCGCCTCGAGGGCCTCGAGTCCGTTGCCCACCACGTCCGGCCGATAGCCCATCTTCTCGAGGATGCGGATCGACAGCTTCTGATTCACCGGGTTGTCCTCGGCCAGCAGGATGCGCAGGGGCAGCTCTTCCGCCAGATTGCCCTCGAGAAAGGATCGCTGCACCCTGGGCGCCGCGGGCTTCAGGATCTCGCTGTCGAAAATGCCGATCAGGCAGTTGTAGAGCTGGGACTGCTTGATGGGCTTCGAGAGCATGGAGTGGAAGAGCCGGGGCTCCGCCGAACTCTCGAGATCCTGCAGGCCGAGGGAGGTGAGGAGCACCAGGGGAATCGATTTGCCGCGCTCGCGCTGGCGGATTTTGCGCGCCAGCATCAGCCCGTCCATGGTCGGCATCTGCATGTCGAGGATCGCCACGTCGTAGTCGTCGTGAACCGCCAGCAGCTCCAGGGCCTCGTGGCCCGAGGACGCGAGGTCGCAGCGCATCTTCCACATCTTGGTTTGCTGATCGAGGATCCTGCGGTTGGTGCGCACGTCGTCGACCACCAGGACTTTTTTATCTTCGAGAACCGTGAGCCCCGCCGGCAGAGACTGGCTCTCGAGGCCCTTGACGCGGATGGTGAAGGTGAAGGTCGAGCCCGCTCCCTCGACGCTCGTGGCGGTGATGTCGCCGCCCATGATGCGCGTGAGGTGCCTGCAGATAGCCAGGCCCAGGCCGGTGCCGCCGTATTTTCGGGTGGTCGAGGTGTCGACCTGGCTGAACGAGTGGAAGAGTCGGTCGAGCCGGTCGGGGGCGATTCCGATGCCGGTGTCGCGAACGCGAAACTCGAGGCAGCACCTTTCCCCGGAGTCGACCTGCAGGCAGCGCACCGACGTTGAGACCTCGCCGGATTCGGTGAATTTGATGGCGTTGCCGATCAGGTTGACCAGCACCTGACGCAGCCGGGTGACGTCGCCCAGCACCACCGCGGGCACTCCTGGATCGATCCAATAGTTCAGCTCCAGGCTCTTGCCTAGAGTCTTGGGAACCAGCAGGTCGAGAGCCTCCTCGATACAGTCCCGGAGCGCGAAGGGGTGGTTCTCGAGGTCCATCTTGCCCGACTCGATCTTCGAGAAATCGAGGATGTCGTTGATGATCCGAAGCAGCGACTCGCCGCTCGAGCGGACGGTCTCCACGTACTCCAGCTGCTCGGCATCCAGCGCGGTATCGAGCAGCAGCCCGGTCATGCCGATCACCCCGTTCATCGGGGTGCGGATCTCGTGGCTCATATTGGCCAGGAACTCCGACTTGGTGCGCACCGCGTTCTCAGCCGCCTGCCGGGCCTTCTGCATATCTTCCTTGGTCCGCTCGTCGGCCAGGGTGAGCGCGATCAGCTCGCTGATTTGAAGCAGCATCGCGAGGATGGTTTCGCCGCGCGGCGGGCGGGCCTTGCTGTCGAGAAGAAGCGCTCCGAGGGGCCGCTCGGCGACGCGCAGCGGGATCACGTAGTGGCCGTGAGGCCGCCGCCGCCCGGGCGACGGATCCGCCTCCGCGGGATCGTCCGTCGCCGGCAGGTGCAGGGCGAGGTCGCTCGGGCTGCGGCCGCCGGCGAGTCTTTCGATCTCCTCGCGTACCGCGCCCGCGCCTCTATCCGCCGAGCGGGCGTCCACCACCAGGGGCAGCCCGAGGTGGGCCGCGCACTCGCACAGCTCGGCGCAGAAGCCGTCGAGCGGCAGCGTTTGGGAACCGTCCGCCTGATAGGTCGGGCGCGCGTCGTGGGCAAACCCTGCCGAGTCTTCCTCGAGCAGCAGAATGCGGCTCGGTCCACGAAGCTCGAGGGCGGTGGTTTCGCCGAGAAACCCCAGGACCGACCTCAGGCGCTGGCCGAGGGGCGAGGTTTCGCGCAGCATGCGGGAGATCTTGGCCCGGGTTTCGGCCACCTCCTGACGCAGCTCGCTCTGCTGCTCGAGGCGCACCTGTTCGGTCACGTCGTGCTGGATCGCCACAAAGCCCTGGAGCCGCTCGGCGGTATCGTAGATCGGAGCGATCGTCGACTGCGCCCAATAGAGCAGCTCCTCCCTCTCCTCGACGGCGGGCTGCTGCGCCTCCGGCTCCGGGAGTCTTCGCCGGTTGAGAAAGCGCCCCGTCCACGTTTCGCCGGCGCGCAGGGTGGTCCACAGCTCGTCGTAGACGCGGGTTGGCGTTCTGCCGCTCTTGAACAGGCTGGCGGTCGCCCCCAGCAGCTCGCCGGAAGACCAGCCGGTCATGCGCTCCATGGCCGGATTGAGGTAGTGGATCACCCCCGCGGTGTCGGTCAGGAAGATGCCGTCGGCGGTGGCGTTCACCGCCAGCTCCAGCTTGGCGCGCTCCAGCTCCACCAGGCGCTTTTGCTTCTCGGCCTGTTTTCGGTCGTCGATATTGCGCCAGGTGCCGGCGTAGCCCACGATCTCGCCGAGATCGTCGCGGAGCCAGGCGGCGTTGGCGGAAACATAAATCGGCCGACCGGTTCGATGCCGCATGCGGATTTCAAAGTCGATCGCCTCGCCGTTCTTTTCGATTTCTCGGATCAGGCCGCGTCGATCCTTGGGGTCGGCGTAGAGCACGTCCGACGGCTGGCCGATCAGCTCCTCGCGGCTGAAGCCCGAGTGCCTCTCGATCGACGGGCTGACGTCCAGAATCGCGCCGCTGCGATCGGTCTGGAAATAAACGTCCTGCACGCTGGAGAAAAGGTTTCGGTAGCGCGCCTCGCTCTGCCTCACCTCCTGCTCCGCCTGGATGCGCAGGGTGATGTCGCGCAGGGTGGCGACCCGCAGGCTTTCCGGCTCTGCGTCGACCGCGCTGACCCGCACCTCCATGGGGAAAAAGCTGCTGTCCCGCCGCCTGCCCACCACCTCCTGGGGCGCCGACTCGTCGGCGGAGACGCCTGGCATGAGGGCCCCCACGGAGAGGTTCGGCAGCTCGGTGGCGGAATAGCCGAAGAGATCCCGCACGGCGGGATTCCAGGAGCGGATCGCGCCCGAGTCCTCGAAGGTCAAGATGCCGTCGGCGACGCTGTTCATCACCGCCTCGAGGTAGGCGCGGCCCTCCTGACGGACCTTTTCGACCAGGTCCGAGAGCTCCTTCGAAACCTTTTCGAGAGAGCGATCTTTAATTCGGCGTTCGCGGTCGAGGTCCTCGTAGCTTTGGCTCACCATGGAGGTGAGCGTCTCGAGGTCGGGCCGTCCGTCCTGGCCGCGGCGGCGGGCCTTGCGCAGCTGACGCTCCAGAAGTTTATGCATGGGCTCCCGATCGATGGAGTGGAGGTGAGCGATGGAGGGGGCGGGCGCCGGATCAGCGCTCGGAGAGGACCGTGATCGTCATCGTTTGGTTGTGCAGCTCGCAGGAGCTGATCGAGCCGTTGGGGGAGATCTCGCCGTAGGAGTAGAAGCCCACCTGGTGAGCGCCCTCTCCGAGCCTTTCCTGCACCGCCTCCACCTCGTCCGCCGTGCGCTGGCCCAGAACGATCTTGCGGCCCACGCAGCTGATCAGGATCGCCAGGCGATCGCTTGGATCCTCGCCGGGCTCGACCCTGCGGGCCGCCTCCGAGGCGCCCTCGACTAGCCGGTCAAAGTTGGCCATCATGAGCTGGGCGGAGTGGCCGACCGGCAGGTCGCCGGCGAAGGTCATGCTCTGGGCGTCTTCGTCGATCGAGAGGATCGTGCGCACCAGCTGGCGGTCGGGCTGACCCTCGGGATAGATCGACAGGGGAAAGAGAAGAGCGCTGCCCGGCAGATTCTCCGCCTCGTCGCCGAGATACTCCTTGTAGAGCGCGAGGGCGGGCCGTCCGTCCAGCTCGAAGAGCACGTTGCTCTCGGCGCGGGTGATGGTGCGGGTCGGGCCGAACGAGTCCCAGCCGCCGAAGGAGCCGAAGCCGATGTCCGCGCGCTCGCAGTAGAAGCCGACGCCGGCGATCAGCCCGCTGCGGGGTGGGGCGTCGCAGCTCACCAGCGTGGTTTCGAAACGGTCGGCGTCGCCGGCAAGACCCCCGGTGATGGGCACCTCGGCGCTTACCGAGCCGGCGATTCCGCGCACCAGCTCGCTGCCGTTGACCTTCTGGCCGTCGGAGAGGATCAGAAGACCCCGCAGATCCTCGCGGTCGAGGGCGCGGCCCAGGGCGACGCCGGCCGCGTGGGAGTCCGCGCACTCGTCGATGTCGATCGAGTGCACGGCGACCTTCACCCCCTCAAATTCGAGGGCCGTGGCCACCACCGAATCGTCGAGCACCTCGTCGTCGAGAATCTCGCCCGCCGTGCTGCAGCCGACGAGGTGGGCCTCGGGGTAGCGACGGCGAAGCTCGTCGTATCGGCTGGGGTCGGCCAGCTCCCGGGAACCGCCGAAAAAGAGAACCAGCTGCGGCGCCTGGAGCGCTTCGCCGGGGGTTGAGAGATGCCAGTCGTCTTCATAGATCAATTTTTCGATTTTCACGGTCGTCTCCTTAGGCCGTTTGTGTGGAAATTTCCTGCTCGCTCCCGATGCGCTCGAGCAGGCCGCGCAGAGCGGGAACCTCGATGGGCTTCGAGAGATAGCCGTCCATGCCCGAAGCCATACAGCGGTCTTCCTGGGCGTGGGCGGTCAAGGCGTAGATGGGGGTGCGCCTCTC
>JBCCLG010000097.1:0-10904 GCA_039027015.1 Acidobacteriota bacterium
CTGAACCAGAAGCGGAATGGGGCCACGGGGCTCGGAGCAGGAGGCGTTGACCCCCACCGAGAAGCGACCGAGAGCGCTGAAAACGCCCGTGGCGTAGCCGAGAATCCCGTCGTTGAAAACAAACTCGATCACGCCGAAGGGAGCGTCGAGGGCAAGCAGCGAGGCCTGAAGCGAAACGCTTTGCCGCCCAAACCCGAGGTCTCCGCTGCGCAAAAGGGTTCCGCCCTCGCTAAAGACGCTGAAGCTCACCTCCCTATCGCTATCGGACAGCCGCTCCAGCCAAAAGGAGATCTCCGTTCCGCCGTCGAAAGTTCCGCCGTTAAAGAAGCGGACCTCGAAGCCCCGGCACAGGTCGATGAATTCCGAGATCACCGATCTGTTGATCAGACGATCTCCCGAGGCGAAGTTGTTGGCCGGATCCACGAGAAAGTAATCGCCCTGGATCGATCGAGTCGGGGCAAAAACGCTGAAACCGCGCACATCGATCTCAAGGTAGCCCCTGGCCATTCCTTCTTCGTCCACGGCGAAGAAGCCGTCGAAGAGGTTCCTGACGCTGAAAGAGCGCGTCTCCTTACCCGCCAAGGGAACCTCGACGGTAAATGCTGGCTCGAAATCGCTGACCACGTTGAAATCGACCGTCAGGCCGCTGGTCGTCGTGTTGCGCACCGCGAAGAGCGTGTCGAGAGTTCCCCCCGGGAGGCCGTCGAATTGGAATCGCGGCAGAACGAGCCTGTCGCTCCCGACATCGACCTTCTGGAGCTCCTCCAAAGCAAGGGGCGCGGCCAAGGCGCGTGCGTTGCGATCGGGATCGGGGACTTCGTCGAAGAAAATCGTCACGCCGTCGGCCTCAAGAATCCTTGGGTTCGGGCCTTCGGCGGAGGCGGCGAAGGGGAGCAGGAGGAGGAGCGTCGGCACAGACAGAAGCAAATGGGTTCTCATGGGAACTCCATAGTGATCTGCCTCCGCTGAAGACGGCGTGCGCTCTGCTGCAGGGGGCCTTGAAGCTCACTTAGGCCAAAGCGTCAAGGCCACAGCGTCAGGGCCGGAGCACGGCGGCTCCCGGCGATTTCCGAGCGGAGTCAGTGGGTTTGAGGGTCCTTTCTCCCGCCATAGTGACCCACCGACTCCCGGCGTTTCAAGAAGACGCGCCTATCGCGGCTCGGCTCGGGGGCCTTCGGAAGGCTCAGAGGCGCCCTCCGCGCTCTCGTGAGCCTCCGGCGCCTCGGCAGGCCCGGAGCTCTCGGGCGCTTCCGTGGGGACCGCAGCAGCGCCCTCGATCACCTTGACGGCCGCTAAATGCGTTTGATTGCGCACGTAGAAGCGCCCGCTGGCGAAGGACGGGTTGGCGTAGTCGCCGCTCTCGAGCACCTGGATCCGCGCCCTTTCCTGGTACCCCTCGGGGTCCGCTTTGGCGACCACCAGCTCACCGTCGTCGGTGAGCACGGCGAGGTGACCGTCGGTCAGGCTGAGGTTGGGCCCCTTGAGATCGCGCGTGCGCCACACGGTCTCGCCGGTGGTCGAGTCGATCGCCGTCAGGATGCGGCCGGTAAAGCCGTAGGCGTGGGAGCCCACCACGCCGGGCAGCACCAGCGTGTTGCCAAAGGCGCGGCTGCGCCACACCTCGGCGACCTCGAAGCCGTCGCCCGCGGCCGGGGTGACCCGCAGAGCCATGGACTCGCTCGTGATGTCGATCAGCAGGAGGTCTTCGCCGAGGATGGTCGGGTGAGCCGACTCCTCGGTGGTCTCGCCTGTTTGGATCCTGTGGGACCACAGCGCCTCGCCGGTCTTGGGCTCGAGGCCCCAAACCCACTGGTCGGTCACGGCGATGACCTGTCGCCGACCCGCCAGCTCCGCCAGTATGGGCGTCTGGTAGGTCACGGAATCGCTGCCCGCCTTCCAGCGCAGCTCGCCTGAGCGCCGGTCGAAGGCCTGGACCGCTCGCCCTTCACCGCCGGCGAGGACCACCACCAGCTCATCGACCACCAGCGGCGAGGTGGTGTAGCCGAAGTAGGGCACCGTAGAGTTCGAGGCGTCGAGCTGCACGCGCCACTGCTCCTCGCCGCTGCCGAGCGCTACCGCCACCAGCTGACCGCGCGGGCCCAAGGCAAAAACCTGGTCACCGTCGAGGCTAGGCACGCTCAGCGGACCGTCGTCGGAGCCGTCGTGGGCCTCGTACTTCTCAGCCAGGCGCACCCGCCACTTCTCCTCGCCGGTGGCGGCGTCAAAGGCGCCGAGAACGTCGTCGGCGCCGGCGGTGAACAGGGTCACCAGCACGCCGTCCTTGAGCGAGATGCCCGAATATCCCGAGCCTAGCTCCCGCTTCCACTCCACGGCGAGACCGAAGGCTTCGGGAAGCACCCCGCGCGGCGCGTCGGGGCCGCCGCGGAAGGTCGTCCAGGAATCTCCGGCGCCGCTCGCCGGCTTGGCCGCCTCGAGGCTTTCGGCCTGGGCGGGCGCCGCGGGGCATGAAAAGAGAAACGCCGCCGCCGCTGCTAGAGCCAGCGCGCCCTGCCCGCGGCTGCGGGCAGGCGCCTCGTGGGCCGGCCTCATGGGGCGTCGGCCTCGGACGAAGCCGGCAGAGGCCGAGACTCTTTGCCGCCGGCGCCCGAAAGCGCCACCCCGACGGCGAAGGCCACCGTGGGCAGCAGCCAGCGGCGGCCGCGGGGCATGACGCTCAGCTCCCGCTCCACCGATCGACCCAGCAGCGCGAACGCCTCCTGAACCTCTTTGCGACCGGCCTCGATCTTTCTTGCGTGGCGTTGTGCGGTCCTGCGGCTGCTCATGGCGACTCACCTCCAGGGCTGTCGGATTCCTCGAAGATTTGGTGACGCCACCATCCGCGGTGGTCGTCGAGCCGGCGCTGGAAGGTCGCCGCCGGGTTATCGGGTGCGATGCGCGTCTTGATCAGCCACGCGGCGATGCCGCCGAGAGTGGCGATCACCAAGAGGGCCAGGCCGAGCACCGCGAGCCCCGCCGCCCAATGGGACCAATCGAGCCAGGTCGCCAGGCCGTCGATGGCGACAAAGAGGGTGAGAAAAGGAATGTAGAAGAAGACCACCAGGGACACGAAGACGAGCGCCAGCAGCTTGACGACCTCGATGAACCACTTCTTCCAATCCTCGAGGAGCGCAGAAAACTCTGCGCCGGCCAGCGAGAGCACCGAGTCGCCCAGAGCCCTGTAGGCCTGAAGCCAGGATTTCTTGACCATGATCCCTTCCGCTTTTCTTTTCGATCGATCTAGCTTCTCGAGGCTTTAGCTGCCGATGGTGATGGGCCGAGTGGCGTAGCCGACGGTGGCGCCGATCTCGTCGCGCACGCCCACGGCGACGGTTTGGCGGCCGGGGGCCACCACCAGGGTCAGCTCGTAGTGGTAGAACTGATCCTTGGCCCGCGTGAAGTCGGCGGCCGGAATGTCGATCGGCACCGGCACCTCCATGACCTCCGCCAGGCCGCCCTCCGAGTCCTTATTGGCGATGTAGAGCCGCACCCGGCCGCGCTGCATCTCCTGACTCGGCAGGAAGGTCAGCTTGCCGATCGGCAGCTTGACCACCAGGGGCAGGTAGTAAAGGCCGTCTTCGCTCGGTCGCTCACGCCCGGCGGTCAGCTCGATGCCGAGGTTGTTGCTCTGGTAGCCGTAGTGCAGCGCGGCGAGGGCGCCGTCGGCCATGCGGGTGGAAACCGGCCGGTTGCGGTAGCCCTCGCGGTAGCGCAGGCGCACGCCCTTGCGCTTTTCTTTCAGCTGAACCTTGATCCGGTGATACCGCCCGGTCCCCTGTTCGCCGGGGGTAAAGCCCAGGGAGTAGTAGTTGCCGAAATCGCTGCCCATGCGCTCGAGGCCGCGATTGAAATTATTGGTGTTGATCATCGCGAACCCGCCCGTCTCCTCGGCCAGAAAGAGGAGCGAGCTCTGCATGTTGGCGAAGTGGATCTGATCGATCTGCGCGCCGCCGCCCACCGACGCGTTCGACGCGTCCATGTACGTGAAGGTCCGCAGGCCCGCCGCGTCGACTGTGTAAAAAGTCACGCGGTTGGTGTTCGCCTTGGTGATCAGGGATTGGAAGCGCCGGCTGATGTCGTAGCGCTGGGAGTCCATCAGCACCGAAGACTCGAGGAAGCGGTCGTTGAGGGCCCAGAAGACGTCCTCGCCCGCCCGCATGGGCAGCCCTTCGGCCACGTACAGAATCGCTTTGCGACCGGGCAGGCCGGCCAGGCTCTCGACCTGCTCGTTGAGCGCGTCGAGGGTGAACATCATGTCGTTGTGGATCGACTCGGCGTATTGGGTGACCCGGCCACGCACCTGGTAGATCTCGCGGTAGCGATCCTCGTCGTAGACCTCCGAGAGCAGGTCGCGGCGCTCGGAGTCGAAGTGCACGCGGTGGCCGGTGACGTCCTCGAGCTCGTAGAGCGCCGACGCGATCAGCTCCGGATCCGACGTGAACGGGTGCCGGATCTTGAGAGATCGATCGTAGGACACCAGCATCACCTGGTCGCCAGGGCGCATTTGGGTCCGGAGGAAATTCCTGGCGGCCCGAATCACGCGGTTGCGCGAGAAGGGCTTGAGGTTGAAGTTGTCGACATACACGATCAGGTGAAGCTTCTGCTCGTCGGGGCGAGTGTCGACAAACTGCGAACGGCGAAGGGGCAGTCCCAATCGCTCCTCCGCCTCGGGGGCCGGCTGCTCGAGGACCTCGGGCTGCTCGGTGAGCGGACGCCCCTCCTCCACGACGTAGAAGTTCGAGATCGCCATCGGGCTCTTGTCGACCGTCAGAACGAAATCGTCTTTGGTCAGGCCGCGGATCCGGTTACCCTTGCGGTCGGTGACGTAGACCTCGAGGTTGACCAGGTTGACGTCGATCGCCTCCACGAAAATGCCGTCGTCCTCCGCGAGTCCGCCTTCGGACGCGGAGCCCTCGGATGCCGAGGCGCCGGAGGCTTCGGATGTCGAGGCGCGGGGCGCCGCCAGGGCCAGCGGCGCGGCGAGGAGACACGCGGCCGCCCACGCGGCGAGCAGGGCAGGCGTTGAGAAACGAGGGGTGGAGGGGCTGCCTGAGGTGGATATCGTCATCGAGAGGCGCTCCGTTTCTTCGAGGCTGGGGGCGGGAGAATCTGGAGGAGGGAGAATCTCGGACTGCGCCTGATTATACGGCCTCAACCCCGTCGGCCGATGCGCGCTCAGGCCGTAGCGCGCAGCCGATACAGGTGGTCGACCGGTCCGTGACCTGAGCCTAGGCCCGGGGCGGCGAGAATGGCGCCGCGCAGGTACTCGATGGCGCCGCCCACCGCCTCGGGCAGGGCCTCGCCCCGGCCCAGGCGGGCGGCGATGGCCGAGGAGAGGGTGCAGCCGGTGCCGTGGGTCGATGAGGTGTCGATGCGCTCCGCCTCGAAGCGGTGCTCGCTTTCGCCGTCAACCAGCAGATCGCACAGCGTCCGCGAGGTCGAATGGCCGCCTTTCACGAGCACCGCCAGGCGCCCTCCTGCCGGGCGCTGACCGCCCAGCTCGGCGAGAGCGCGGGCCGCGCGGCGCCGAGTCTCGAGGTCCGGGTCGCCGGCCAGAGAGAGCCCGGTCAGGCGCGCGGCCTCGGGCAGATTGGGCGTTACCACGGTGGCCACCGGCAGCATCTCGCGGATGAGGGCCTCCACCGCGCTGTCCTCGAGGAGCGAATCGCCGCTTTTGGCGACCATCACCGGATCGAGCACCACGTGCGCGGGCCGATGCCGGAGCAGGCACGACGCCACCGCCTGCACCAGCTCGGCGGCGGCCAGCATGCCGATCTTCACCGCGTCGAGGCCGATGTCCTCGGCGACCGCGTCGATCTGCGCCGTCACCACGTCCGCCGGCGCCGCGTGCACCGCCGTCACCGCCACGGTGTTCTGCGCCGTGATGGCGGTCAGCGCCGACATGCCGAAGACGCCGTGCGCCGCAAAGGTTTTGAGATCGGCCTGAATGCCGGCGCCGCCGCCGGAGTCAGAGCCCGCGATGGTCAGAAGTCTGGCCGGGCGGGTCATGGGCTGGCCCCCGCCTTGGAGGGCGCCCGCAGGCCGCGGCGCCACAGAATGAAGCCGAGCAGGAGAATGATCAGAACGCTGATCAGCTGGGCGAGGGTGAAGACGCCGAAGAAGCGGTCGTCCTTGGCGCGCAGGAATTCGACCATGATCCTCTCGACCGACATGATCATCAGCACCACGGCAAAGAAATTCCCGGGCCTCCAGCGGACGCGCCTGCGCAGCCGCAGGGCGAAGGCGAAGATCAGGAGACTGGCAAAAACGGTGTAGAGCTGGGTGGGATGCACGGCGAGCACCGTGCTGTCGGCGATCTCGGCCGGCACGTCGACCCCGAACTCGCGCCTGAGAATGCCCGCGGTGGTGGGCGGGAGGCCGTTCTCGAAGGCGACGCCCCACGGCAGGTCGGTGGGAACGCCGTAGTCGTCGCCCACCAGGAAGCAGCCGACCCTACCCACCGCGTAGCCGAGCGGCAGGGCCGTCGAGGCGGCGTCGAAGGTCGCCGCGAGCGGCAGGCCGCGATTCCGAACCGACCAGATAAACGCGGCCGCGCCGCCGATCAGGCTGCCGTACCAAACGATGCCCGCGCGATCGAGCATCATCATCGGGTCTCCGACCAGGATTGCGTAGTAGAGCTTGCCGCCCAGGATGCCGGCGACGCCGCAGGCGAAAACGATGGCGCTCGCGTCCTCCTCGTCGCCGATTTTGCCGGCGATCAGGCCGCGCTTCAGCTGCCAATAGGAGGTGAGGAGAGCCAGGACCAGCATCACTCCGAAGGGAGAGATGGAGAGGGAACCGATAGAAAAAAGCTCTTCGATCATCGAGGGGAGGGACCCGCAAAAGGTCGGGAGATTCCAAGGAGGGTGGCCCGGCGCCGCGGCGGCGGGCGCGGGACCCGGCGCTGGGGTGCTCGGGCACCTCGGGCGGCGCGCATCCTACCAGCAGCGCCGAGGTACTATTTCTCCATGGCCACTGTTTTACCTTCCGCCGCGGACCGAGCACCCGGGCTCGAGGGCAGCCTCATCCAGCGCCTCGAGTCCATCCTCGGACCGGACGGCGTGCGCGCGGGCGAGGAGGCGGCCGACAAATACGGACGCGACGAAACCGAAGACTTTCACTTTCCGCCCGCGCTCGCGGTGCTGCCCCGCTCGACCGCCGAGGTCTCGCAGGTGCTCGCCCTCGCCCACCGAGAGCGCCTTCCCGTAACTCCCCGCGGCGCAGGTACCGGCCTTTCGGGAGGCGCTCTGCCGGTCGAGGGAGGAATCGTTCTCTCGGTGGAGAGAATGAACCGCATCCTGTCGATCGACGAGCGCGACCTGGTCGTCGAGGCCCAAAGCGGCGTCGTCACCGGCGATCTGCAGCGCGCGGTGAGCCGCCACGGCCTCTACTACCCGCCCGATCCGTCCTCCAGGGACACCTGCCTTTTGGCCGGCAATCTGGCCGAGAACGCCGCCGGCGCCCGATCGTGCAAATACGGCCCCACCGGGCGCTGGGTGCTGGGGCTCGAGGCCGTGATGGCCGACGGCCGCGTGATCGAGACCGGCGGACGCAACCGCAAAGACGTCTCGGGCTACGACTTGACCCATCTGCTGATCGGCTCGGAGGGTACGCTGGCGGTGATCACCCGGGCGACTCTGAGGCTGATCGGCCAGCCGAGCCAGCGCCTTGCGCTGCTCCTTCCCTTCCCCGACCTCGAGCCCGCCGCCGCGGCCGTGGAGGCGATTTTCAGAGGCGGGCATCAGCCCGCGGCCTGCGAGCTGATCGAAGAGAAGGCGCTCGGCGCCGTGGCCCGCCTGGAGCCCCTGCCGCAGCAGCTCGAGGGACACCGGGCGCTCCTCCTGCTCGAGCTGGACGGGCACCACGAGGACGCCCTGCTCGAGGAGGCGGCGCGCCTCTCGGAGCTTTCGGAGAGCGTCGGCGGCGGCGAGGCGCTCCTCGCACTCGACCGAGCCGACCAGGAGCGACTGTGGAAAATCCGCAGGCGCATGGGCGAGGCCGTCAAGCATCTCTCGAGCTACAAGGAGGCCGACACCGTGGTGCCGCGCTCGAGGCTCGCTGAGCTGGTGCAGGCGGCGCGCGCGGCGGGCCGGGAGCAGGAGCTTGAGGTGGTGTGTTACGGCCACGCGGGCGACGGCAACCTGCACGTCAACATCCTGCGCGGCGACCTCGACGAGGCCAGCTGGCGCCGGCGACGCGACGCCTGCGAGCGCGCCCTCTTCGAGCGCGTGCTGGAGCTGGGCGGCAGCCTGACCGGCGAGCACGGCATCGGCTGGGTCCAGCGTTCGCTGATGCCGCTGCGCCACGATCCCGCAAGCCTCGAGATCATGCGCGGCATCAAGCGCCAGTGGGATCCGCGCGGCATTCTCAATCCGAGCAAGATCTTTCCCGATCAGGACCTCCCGCAGGCGGATTCCCGGGCCTGAAGCCCGATCTCCGGGCCACAAGCCTGGCTTCGAGGCTCTCGGTCGGCACCACGCCGTGAATCGACGGCAGGGGCCACAGGGCCGCAGCTGGCGCGCAGCGCGGCCTCGGCACCAGCGCCCGCGGCGGCCTGGACTCGGGCAGCCGCCGGGCGAGCCTGCGCCTGAAGACCTGGAGGGTGGTGAGGCTGGCGCTTCGCGCCTGGCGCAGCAGCTCGGGAATCTCCTCCGGTCGCGGCGAGGAGCGCGGCGGAGCGCCGTCGAGGCGCTCGAGGGCCTGCTCCAGGCGGCGGGCGGCCGACCTTCGATCGTCTCTCCCGGCGTCGAGCATCACGAGATCGAGGGTCACGAGGGCCAGCCGCACCGGCTCGTCGAGATCCGCGAGCAGCTGCCAGACCTTGCTCAGCCGGCGCTCGGCCAGCTGGCTGACGCCGAGCGCCGAGAGCACCCGACCTTCGCTCCACAAGAGGCGGGGCCTGCACAGGCGATCGTGCCGCGGCAGCCTCTGCTTGAGCGCGAGCTTCAGCCAGAAGCCCACCTGATCGAAGGTCCGAAGGCTGATCGCCTGCTCGCCCAGGCGAGGCTCCAGAAGATCCAGGGCGGCCTCGAAGACCGCGCTGCCGGCCGGCTCATGGGGCCTCGAGAACGCCAGGGCCTCCGCCAGCTCCGCGAGGCCCGCCCGGCGATCGCGCGCCGGCAGCCCGCCGATCATCAGCAGCGTCTCGGCATGAGCCCGAGGGGCGTGCGCCTCGACGACGCCGCTCGCGGGCTGCAGAAGCCCGCGGGCGGCCACCAGCTGGGCGCGGGCTCGCTCGAGCGTCTCGGGCCCGGGCGACTCCTCCCCAGACGCCGGGGCGCCGCCGCCTTCGATGGCGAGGGCGGCGCCCCGCCGGTAGACCTCCGCCGCCGCCAGCAGGCTGACGCGCGGCGCCGCGGCGGCCAGGGCCCGCGCCCGCTCGACCGCCCGGCGGGCAGTGCTCGGGCGATCGCGCAGCCGCTCGCAGTCGGCGAGAAGGGCCCAAGACCGCACCTCCAGAGACGCCATGGCCGCCGGATCGGCGAATTGGCCGGCGCGATCCCCCACCCGGACCCGCCGCAGCAGCTCGGGCATCAGCCGCAGCAGCACCGCCGCAGCGGCCGGGTCGTCGAAACGCAGCAGCTCGGCGTGCTCGAAAAAGAGCTGGCAAAATTCGGCGGTCCAGTACCGATCGTGACCGAGCACTTTCGCCGCGTTGGACGGGGTGATGTAGCCCATTCGGCGGGCCGCCAGCCGCCGGAGGCTCTCGTGGGTAGGCCTGCTCACCCGCCTATTTTCCCAGAGAATTTCGATCTAAAGGAGAAAATCTCTGCACATGAGAGAAAAATAGAGCGAGTGAGCCTCTGCTCGGCCCGGCTTTAGGCCTCGTTTGAGGGGTCGCGAGCGGCGCCCCTACGGCCCCTCATGCGGGCTCGAGGCGATGGCCGAAGGGCAGCAGCGCCATGGGGATCAGCTTGATGTGCTGCTTGGCGAACGGCAGACCGATGATGGTGATCGCCAGAATCAGCGCGTGGATCAAGTGCAGCAGCGCGATCTCCCAGCCGAAGAGCAGCAGCCAAATGACGTTCATCACGATGGTCAGGCAGCCGTTGGCGTCGTCGTCCTCCACGACTTTCTTGCCGAAGGGCGCGAAGGTCGCCAGGCCCAATTTGATGTTGGCCCAGCCAAAGGGGATGCCCACGATGGTGAGGCACAGGACCAGGCCCCCGAGGATGTAGCCGAGGCCCGAGAGCAGGCCGCCAAAAATCAGCCAAATGATGTTTCCGATAAGTGCCATAGTCCGGTGCGACTCCGTTTTTCTGAACAAGGGAGGGATTAAAAGAGGGGCCTGGGGGGATCGAGCAGCGGCCCTTAGTCGTCGTCTCGCGACGGGCGCGCCCTGCCAGCTTTTACCCCCGAACGGCGCTTTTTGTTCACCAGCCGACGAACCCGCGAGCGCCGGGGAACGCGGGTGGCCCGACGCTCGACGGGCACCTGCAGCGCCTCCTGGAGCAGCTCCCGCAGGCGCTCTTCGGCCGAGCGACGGTTCATCAGCTGGCTGCGCTCGCCGTGGCTTGAGACCGAGACCACCCCGGCCTTCGACATGCGGTGGCGCAGACGCTCGGCGATGCGGGCCTTTTGCCCGTCGTCGAGGCTCGGACTCGCCATCACGTCGAAAAGCACCGTCACCCGGGTCGAGCTGGTGTTGACGTGCTGTCCACCCGGCCCGCCGCCTCGCGAGGCTTCAAAGCGCAGCTCGCGCTCGGGGATCACCAGCTGGGGAGACAGTCGCATCGGAAAACTATAATCCAGGCCGTGCCAAACGATCTCTCAAGAAGTCTCTTGACCGGCCAGGACATCGAGCAAATCTTAGACGGCGGCGCCGCGCCCTCGGAGCTCGGGCAGCAGAACCTCGGCGTCACCAGGGAGGGCCGGCCCCTCGTCGGCTTTCGCCTGGGGCGCGGAGC
>JBCCLG010000098.1:0-10899 GCA_039027015.1 Acidobacteriota bacterium
CGTTCATGGGGCCTCTGATAGCCCCCAATAACAAAGGCTAGGCTCCCGGAGCCTAGCCTTTGAAAGGTCACGGGACGTGACCGGTTCCTGGCGTGATCAGAACCACTGGCCGCTGAGCTCAGCGCTGCCCACCAGGGAGGCGCTGGCGCCGCTAGCGGCGCTGGACACGGCGCTAGCTGCCGCGCTGGAGGCGGCGCTGGCGGGGCTGCTGGCCACGGCGGAGCCGGCGCCCGAGCCGATGGCGGAGGCGACGCCGGAAACGATCGCCGAGCCGACCGCGCTGACGATGCCGGAGACGATCTCACCGAGCCAGCCGCCGCCGTTGATCTGTTCGAGTTCGTTGCGGCCGAGCGGCTGCAGGTTGGTCTGCATGTAGAGCTCAGGACCGGCGAGATTGCGGAGGGTCTCTTTCTCAAAGTTAAGGGATCGAGCTGACATAAGCGTCTCCTGGGTTTGCGAGACTCCGTTCATCGGAATCGCGTTAAACCACTTTGCGCAAACTGGCCGATGCGTCGAGATGGACGTAGTTGTGAGAACAAAAAACTACCGTGTGCCTCGAGATCGAAGGCGGTAAGTCAGGCAAGTGGATTAGGGATTTTAATCAGGCATTTGACGCAAAGTCATTTCGTCCCTGCAAAAGACCTGTAAAACCGGAAACTTAGCTTTTCATCCCCAGATACCCCGACGCCACGGCGCCGGCCGCCGCGCCGAAGAGGGCGCTCTTCGCCACGCCAGCGCCCGCTCCGGCCGCCGCGCTCCCCGGCCCTGAGGCCACCATGGTGCCCACAGCCGAGCCGATAGCGCTCGCGACGGCGGTCACCACGGCGCCGCTCGCGGCCGAGATCACCGCGGTTCCGGCCAGGTGGAGCGGCCCGCCTGCGGGCCCGTCTTCTCCAGGCCCGGAAGTGAGCTGGAATTGAAGGGCGTCGCCGGCAATCGTCTTGAGAGTCTCTTTGTCAAAGCCGAGGGTCTTAGTCATTACATTCTCCTAGACAATTTGGATGCTTTGGCGGTGGGTCGTTCGGGTCAGCTCTTGATCGCAAAATCAGGCTTGAGCAGACTGCCTGCATTCTGACACGTTTGACGTCGCAGAATATTCGTCACTGCCTACGGGCCCACCGGCCCGAAGGTAAAGCGCGTTGGTCAGAAGAGGCGAGGCGGCCTTTGCCCGGGGCGTCTTGGCTGCCCGCTATCGCCGCCGCCAGCGGCGGCGCGCGAGGTCGCAGGCCTGGGCGTAGACCTCTTCGACCGACGCCTCGCGCGTCTCGGCGACGCGGAGGCACGACTCGATTTCCGGAGCGGCCTTCAGGAGCACGTCGCCGCGGAATCCGAGCTTCACTTCGATCCGGCCCCACTCGGTGTCTACGGCGTCCATTTCCCGCCTGAGAACAAGACGCTCGACGCGCTCCGTCCGCAGCCCGAAGGTCGTGGTGCCGGTGAAGATCAGGTCCGCCACGCGCATTCGATCCTCGGGCCGGCAGAGGACCGTGAGGCGCGTGCCCTGGCGTCCCTTCTTCATCCACAGAGCCTCGCGCGAGACGTCCAGGGCCCCGGCGTCCAGAAGCTCCCGCTCGACCCCGGGCAGCAGCTCCGGGTTCATGTCGTCGATATCGCAGCTCAGGCGACACACTTCATCGGTCCGGTAGCGATCCTGCGCCTGCGGCCGATCTCCCTCGGCCCGGGGTTCGGCGGCTTCAAAAACCATGCAGCGGACCGCATTGGCGATGCCGGGCACCTCTCGAGAGCCCAAGCCGTAGCCCACGGCGAGGCAGCGGCCCGCCGGCTGAGGCCGGCGCAGGTCGTCGCCGTCAAGCGCCCTCAGGAGGGTGGCGCCGGTGGGGGTGACCATCTCGACCTCAACGTCGCGGGGCTCCAGGGTGAAGCCGCGGAGCAGCTCCACGGTCGCCGGCACCGGAATGGGAACGACGCCGTGGTCGGTGAGGGTGGTGCCTCGTCCGGTGGGTATGGGCCCCGTCGACCAGGTGGCGCCTAGATGCTCCAGCGCCCAGGCGGCGCCGACGAAATCCAGGATCGAGTCCATGGCGCCGCACTCGTGGAAGTGCACTTTCTCAAGGGGCATGCCGTGCACTTTGGCCTCGGCTTCTCCCAGGACCGTGAACATCGCGCTGGCCCGCCGCTGGACCGATGGCGCCAGGTCCGAGCTTTCGAGAATCCCGAGAATGGTCGAAAGGTGCCTATGCTTTGTGTCGTGGGCGGGGTCCCAGCCCCCAAACGACAGGTGTCGGCCCGCCAGGGCTCCCCGCCGCCCCGGCTCCAGCCGAACCTCGACCGGCCCGAGACCCAGGCCGCCGAGGACCTCGCGAAGCTCTTCGACCTCGAGGACGCCGGCATCGAGCAGAGAGGCCAGGAACATATCCCCGGCCAGCCCGCCGAGAAGATCAAGGTGCAGATGGCGCATCGTCTGCGGACCTCCGGCCGGCGGCCGCCTTTTGCCGACCGATCACCAGCTGGTTGATTTTGGTCGCCATGCAGGCCGCTCCGAAGCCGTTGTCAATATTCATCACCGCGGTGCCCGGCGCGCAGGAGTTCAGCATGGTGAGAAGCGGCGCCAGGCCGCCGAAGCTCGCGCCATACCCGACGCTGGTCGGCACGGCGATCGCTGGCTGGTGGGCGAGCCCTCCTATGACGCTGGGCAAAACGCCGTCCATGCCCGCGACGACGATGATCACGCCGGCGCGGTCGATGAAGTCGAGCTCCGAGGCCAGGCGATTGAGCCCGGCGACGCCGACGTCGAAGAGGCGGGAGACGGGGTTGCCCAGAATCTCGCAGGTGACGGCGGCCTCCTCGGCCACCGGTCGATCGAGCGCTCCCGCCGACGCCACCAGGATATTCGGCCTTTCGGCGTCGACCTCGGGACGGCGCGTCGCCACGATGCGGGCCTCGGGGAAGTGCTGAAGATCGGGCATCACGGGCTCGAGGGCGGCGAGCTCCGCGTTGCCGACCCGGGTCGCCATCAGAAAATCCCGGCGCTCGAGGTAGAGAGTGAAGATTTCTCGCAGGGCGGCCGGGTCTTTGCCCTCCGCCAGGATGGCCTCCGGTATCCCCGTTCGAGAGGCCCGCATATGGTCGAACCGGCCTATGAGGTGCTGCTGGAAAGGCTGCCTCAGAAGCTGATGCAGCACGTCTTCTTCGCCCACCTCGCCGCGCTTGAACGCCCGCAGCAATTCCTCCGGCTGAAGACCCAAGATTTTTCTCCGATTCCTAGGCCGGGCTCGAAGGGCCGTCGATCGCCCGGCGTGGCGGCGTCGCGATGACGCGCAGCTCGGCCGCCGCCCGCCGGTCATTCGGGGCCGGGTTGAGCTTGCCGCTCTCGTAGCCTTCGGGGTCGATGGTGACGCGCGCGAACCCAAGCTCCTCGAGGCCGCGCACCACCGCCTCTCGAACCTCGGGGCGCTGGACCTCGTCGAGCCGGTCGGTCGGCACCTCCACCGAGGCGGAGTCGTCGAGATCGCGAACTCGGCAGGCCTCAAAGCCGAGCTCTAAAAGCAGCTCCTCGGCCTTCTCGACCCTGCGCAAACGCGCGTCCGTGACCTCGAGCCCGCGGGGTATCCGAGAGGAGAGGCAGGCCTGGGCCGGCTTATTCCACACCGACAGGCCGAGGTCGCGGGCCAGGGCCCGCACGGCCGCTTTGTCGAGTCCGTGGCTTAGGAGCGGCTGATAGACCCGCCGCTGTTTCATCGCCTCGAGACCCGGGCGGAAGTCGCCTAGGTCGGAGAGGTTCGTTCCCGAGGCGATCCGCTCGTAGCCGATGGCTTGGCCCAGCTCCAGAAGCTGGTCAAAGCGCATGGACTGGCAGAAGAAGCAGCGCGCCGCCGTATTGGCGCGAAAGTCAGCGCTGGCCAGCTCGCTGAACTCCACCAGCCGATGCTCGATGCCGATCTCGGCAGCGATTCTGCTGGCTTCCTCGACCTCGCGGCTCTTCATCGTTTCGCTCACCGCGGTGACGGCCAGGGCCTTCGCGCCGAGAGCCCTGTGCGCCAGCGCGGCCACGAGGCTCGAGTCGACGCCGCCGCTAAAAGCCACCGCCAGCCGACCCATGGCGGCCATCTCTTCGACGATAGGCCGCGCGGCGGCGGGATGAGAGTTCGTGTTGCTCAACGGGTCAAAATCCCGATCGATCCGCCGTTTCTTCTCTGGCCAAAACCTTGTCAGATTCTTCGGCCAGGTGCTTTGTCTGTTGTTTCCAGGCATCAGAACTATACCACTGCACTCCCCGCCACTCCCGCCGCTTCGTGCCCCTCGACTCCAAGGGACCGCGCCTCCCGGGCGCTGAGTCTCGGGCGCCGGCGGCTCAGAGCCCCTGCTCCGGTTTAGGTCCGGCTTCCGGAGGCGTTGGCGAGGCCGACGATATCGGCGGCGCCGTCGCGGATCTTCTGCTCGGCGATCTGGGCTGGATGACCGGCCAGCGCCTCGAGATCTCGGGCGGCCAGAGTCTCTGAGCGGTCACCGATTTTCGCCAGGCACTCCCGGTGTAGCATCAGGCAGTTTTGCTCTCCAGTCGAGCGGCCGCCCGCCACTCGACTTCATGGCTATTTCCAGGAGCCTCGCATGCCGCACCAGACCCCTCCGCGCGTCCTCGCAGCTCTGCTCGTCTTCATCGCCTGCGGCTCGCGGCCGGCCGCGTCCTCGGATCCCTGCTCGGGCTACAACCACAGCAATTACGCCTGCAGCGGATATTGCATCTGGAGCGATGGCGACGATCCAGACAAGCAGGATACGGACTCGTTCACCGCGGAGGTCGTCTCGTCCATCGGCTACGCCGAGGTCACCCGATTCGGAACCCAAGACAACGTGCTCGTGACTTTCGATCCGCCGCTCGATTCGGAGACCACGATCACCGACCTGACGGCCGTGATCTCCGGCTTTTACGTGGAGCTCAAGGACGCCAAAACAATTCATGAAATCAAGGTCGAAGCCGACGTGGTGACCGACACCATCGGCCCGTGCGGCGAGGAGCCCTGCATTCTTTCGGCCATCGTGACGCCGTATCTCAAGGTCGACCACCACGGAAACGCGTCGGACAACATCAAGAAAGCCTTCATCAAGGTCGCGGCGATTGGCAAACAGGTCTTCAACGGCTGCGACGCCGGTATTCCGATCATCCCCTGGTCCAGCGAGCTGACCGTCGACCTGACCGATAGCGATCACGCACCCTGGACGGTTCAGGGGCTTTCCGCCGATGGCGAAGACGTGATCAAGAACTATCCGTTCCAGTCGCAGCAGCCCATAATGCCCATCGCGTTTTTCTCGAGCTTCTCGCTGGAGTTTGGTGACGATCAGGAGTTTCAAAAATTGGTGGTCGATCCAGATGTCGGACTTTTTGAGGACGGGCAATTTCAATCGTCGATGAGCTACGACGACTCCACCGGCCTGATCCAGGGCGATTATCAGCTGCAGCTGACCTCGGACACGAAGGACGCGGTCGACGGATCGGGGCAGATCGTGGTGATGGCCAACGCCCTTCAGAATTCGCCGTTCGCCCTGCCGAGCGGCAGCGTCGCCACCTGGTACAAGACCCAGCGCTCCGGCGCCGAAAATAAGGAGGTCGGCATGGAGCAGGAGAAATTCGTTTTCAGCTCCCACCCGGTCGATCCCGCACCGGCGCCGCCGGCCCTGCTGAGAACTTTGGAGGTCAGCGTGCCGTCGCCCATCTCCTTCTGCGGCCTGAGCTGGACCGGGGAGTACTTTCCGCAGGTCTCCACCACCGCAGCCGGCAGCGAGGGCGACGACGGCCCGTCGGGCTTGGCGATGACGCTCTTCTCGATGTCGGTGGCCGGGGACGGCGCCAGCGACGCCTGTGACGCGGTAGCCGATGACGCTGAGGGTTCGGTCAAAACCTTTCTTGTGGCCCAGGAGCCCGTGTCGATAACGGCCCATCCGTTCCAGTCGGCGTCCGGAGAGTGAGATCCGCCGTGAAGCCCGAGCCGAATCACGGGAGTCACGCCGCGGACTTCCAAAAGAAAGAGGAACCCATGGAGCTCCACGTTTGGTCCGATATCGCCTGCCCATGGTGCTGGATTGGCAAGAAACAGCTCGAGATCGCCCTCGCGGACTTCGAGCCCGAGGTCCGGGTTCTTTGGCACGCCTTCGAGCTGAACCCGGAGGCTCCGATCGCTTCTTTAGAGCCGGCGGATTACGCGCAGCGACTGTCGGATAAATACCGAATGAGTCGGCTCGACGCCGAGGCCTTTGTCGAACGAATGACCCAGGCCGGACGCGACGTCGGCGTCGACATGCGCTTCGACCGGATCCGCCCCTGCAATACCTTCGGCGCCCATCGATTGATGGCGTGGGCTCGAACCCTAGGCGATCACGGGACTCTCAAAGAGAGGCTCTTCACCGCCTATTTGAGTGAAGGCCAGGACCTGAACGACGCGGACGTTCTTTGCCGGCTGGCCGCGGAGGTGGAACTCGACGGCAAAGAGGCCGCCGCTGTTCTGAGCGACGGCCTCTTTGCCGATCAGGTGCGCCGAGATCAATCCGAAGCGCAGGTGCTCGGCATCACCGGCGTACCCTTTTTCGTCTTCGGCCGCGGTCTGGCCGCTTCGGGAGCGCAGCCTCCCGAGGTCCTGCGCGGAGCCCTCGCCCGGGTACACAGCCTCGAGGCCGCGGAGTCGAGCGCGGGCGATTCGAGCGCGTCGGCCTGCTGCTCTAGCGGCGGCTGCTGCTGCTGAGGGCGGGCTAGGCCACAGCGCGGCGCTCCGGCGACCTCTAGTCGGAGCGCAGCGCCTCCGTGGGATCGGTCCTTGAGGCGCGCAGGGCCGGCAGGAAGGTCGCGAACGAAGAGGTGGCGAGAAGAGCCGCCAGCACGGTCAAGATCGTCAGGGGGTCCTGGGGGCTCACGCCGTGAAGCAGCGCCGACATCGACCGCGTCAAGGCCAAGGAGAGGAGGAGCCCGAGCGCCACTCCGAGCCCCGCGAGCCTGAGCCCCTGCCTCAAGATCATGGACACAACGTCCGAAGGGCGGGCGCCGAGGGCGAGGCGCACGCCGATTTCGGGGGTGCGCCGGCTGACCGAGTACGAGATCACGCCGTAGATGCCGAGAAGCCCCAGATAGAGCGTCACCGCGGCGGACACCGCGAGCAGCTGAAGCGCGAACGTGGTGCGACCCATCGACTGCTGGCGAAGATCCCCGAGCTGGCGAATATCGAGCAGCGGCAGAGTCGGATCGATCTCGGCAACCGCGGCGCGAATCTCTTCGAGGAGGCCGATGGGCTCGACCCGACCGCCGCGGATCGCGTAGCTCATGTGGCGCCAGGTCTGAATGTAATCCGTCGGGGTTCCCTGCCAGAAGCCTCGAGTCGCCTGCGTCCAGTAGACCATCGGCGGGGGCGCTTCCACCAGGCCGTCCTCCCGCACGTCGGCGACCACGCCGACCACCACACTCCAGCGCACCGGCTCGGGCCTGGCCGCGACCCGCTGGCCGAGCGCGGCTTCGGCCGAGCCCCAGTAGAGCCGCGCCAAACTCTCAGAGACCAGGGCGACCGGCGCGCGGTTCTCGAGCTCGTGATCTTCGAAGCCCCGACCCTGGACGAGCGGGATCTTGAGCGACTCCAAATACCCTTCGCCGAGCCATTTGTGGCGCCGCAGCGGCACCGCTTCGCTCTCGTCGTAGATCTGCCCTTCGACCCACAGCGGGTTGACGTTGCTCGAGACGTGCATCGGAATGCTGCTTGACAGGCCGACCGAATCGATGCCCGGGATCTCCTCCAGCCGGCGGGCGATTTCCTGGTGGCGCCGGGCCACGCCGTCCGCGTCCGAGACTCTGAAGGGCGGAACGTACAGGCGGAACGCGAGCACCCGATCGCTGGCGTCAAAGCCCGGATCCACCGCCTGCAGGGAGACCAGGCTGCGCAGCATCAGGCCCGAAGCGATGGCCAGCACGAGCGCCAGGGCGATTTGGCCGACGACGAGAAATCGCTGCGCCCGCTGCTGCCGCCGGCCGATGGCGCCGCGGGCGCTTTTTCTCAGGGCGTCTGCGAGGGAGATGCGCAGATTCGAGAGCGCCGGCAGGCCGCCGAAAAGCAGTCCGGCGGCCAGGGAGAAGAAAAAGGCCAGGCCGTAGATCCGCGCGTCCGGCTCGACCCACCGCAGGCGAATCAGGGATTCGGGCGCGTCCGCGAGAAGCGCCCGCTGCGCCAGGGGCGCGATCAGGATGCCGAGCGCCCCGCCGACCGCGGCGAGCAGCAGCGCTTCCCGCACGTGCTCCCACATCACCTGAACCCTGCCGGCGCCGATCGCCGAGCGCACCGCCATCTCGCGGTTGAGATCCGCAGACCGCACCAAGAAGAGGTTGGCGACGTTGGCGCACACCACGCCGAGCATCGCCAGAACCCCCGCCATCGACATCCACAGCAGGGTGCTCAAAGATCCCAGCAGGGTCTCCTGCAGACCCTCCAGCTCGGGCGTGAACCGCGCGCCCTCGAGGGGGCCTCCGGGAAAGGTCTCGAAGGCGAGGTCCAGCATGCGGGCCATGTCGTCATGGGCCTGCTGCGGGCTGACGCCGTCGCGGAGCCTCGCGATGCCGCCGGCGCCGATATTCCCCACGTAGACCCGGGATCGGTCCCACCGCAGGGGGTAGAAAATCGCCGGCTCAAACTCCAGGTTCTCAATCTGCCGCGGCACGACGCCGACGATGGTCCGCTGCTGGCCGTCGACGTGCAGAGTTTCGCCGAGGGCGCCCGGGTCGCCGCCGAAGCGCTGCTGCCAGTAGGCGTGGCTCAGCAGAATCGCGCTCGGCGCGTCGAGCGCCTCGTCGGCGGGACCGAAAAGTCTGCCGGCTACGGGCTGCAGCCGCAGAGCCTCGAAAAGACCGCTGGTGACGGCCAGGCTCGGAAGGGCCAGGGGCTCGCCGCCGAGGCCGAGGACCGTCGAGGTCTCCGTCCGGTACATGCCGATGGAGTCGAAGACTCGATTCTCAGCCTCGTAGGTCAGGTGCCAGGCGGCGCACTGGCCGGCGCTCTCGATGCCGAGATCGCGGCTCGAGTGGTCGATCGACACCAGGCGGCCTGAGTCTTCGAAGGGTAGAGGCGACAGCACGACCTGGTCGAGAAGCGTGTAGATCGAGGTCGCGGCTCCGATGCCGACGGCGAGAACGAGCACGATCAGCAGGCTGAAAACCGGGCGCCGGCAGATCGAGCGCACCGAGCGGCGAGCGTCGCCGGCCAGGTCAGCGACCGCTATAAAGCCGCCTCCCAGGCCCCGCGTCCGCCGCTCCTTATCGGCCAACCACCGATTGAGGGCCGCGCGCCTTCGCGCCGGCTCAGAGCGCAGAAGCTCCTTCTTCATGAGCCCCGGCTCGGCCAGGTATTCGAGCGCCTGCTCCATGGCCTGCTCCTCGCCGCGTCCTCGCTCCAAGGCCTCGAGATACACGTCCTCGAGGTGATCGGCCAGCTCCCGCACCATGCGATCGTCTCGCTGTCCGGCCATCGAGGGGAGGTCGAGCTGGCGGCGGACGAGGGCAACCCAATCAAGCATTGTCGACTCCGATCACCCGGTTGACGGTCGCCGTGTAGTCGCGCCACTGCCGCTCTTTACCCTCGAGCACCGTCTCTCCCGGGTCGGTGAGCGTGTAATAGCAGCGTTTCCGGACCCCTGCTTTTTCGACCCAGCGGCCGTCGATCCACCCGCGCTTCTCCATGCGGTAGAGGATCGAGTAGAGGGTCGAGACCGGGAACTCGAGCTTGCCGTCGGATCTCGCGGCCAAGAGCTTGCCGATTTCGTAGCCGTGCTTGGGCTGCCCCCTGAGAATCGACAGGATCAAAAGGTCGAGGCTTCCTCGTTTGAGCTCGGAATCGAACATGGATCGAAGGTCTCCAGATCTTGAGAGGCCGGGTGGACGGCCGTGGGTGCGGCAGCGGCGGGGTCTAATGGCGGCGATACTTCGCGTCACGATACTTCGCGACAGAATACTTCGCAATACGATACCTTGCGTCGCGAAGTTTCAGGAGGGGGCCCTGAATCACGGAGGGCTCGAGAGTCCGCCAGGCGATGAGCCCAAATTCGCGGCCGTTGATCCGGGCTCGGGCGTGACCTAGCCCGCTCGGCGTTTCGGAGGGGCGGAGAAATCTGTAACGTTTCTGCACCCATCCTCTGAAATCCCGACGAGGCCTGTCGGGGCGCTCCCGCAGGCCCACGCAAAACGCTCTTGCGATCTCCCGCATAGGAGTCCTGATGAACAAGCTCTTACGTCTTCTTCCGGCCCCGATTCTGGCGGCCGCTGTTTTATCGCCCCCCAGCCTCGCGCAGAACGCGGACGAGGCCCGGTTCGCCAAGCCGAGCAAACCCGGCGCGGCCAAGAAGGTCGAGTACGTGCCGGGGCGGCTTCTGGTGCGATTCGCCGACGATTCCCTCTACCGGAGTCAGCTAACTCGCGAGCAGAAGTCCTTCGGCGTTTACGAAGTGGTCCAGAAGGCCGAGGTGCGCGACGCCCTCGTGGAGCTCGGGGTTCTGGAGATGAAGCGGGTGGTCACCAAGCTTCGCCCCGAGCACCTGGTGTCTAAGTCCCGCTCCGGTCAGAACGTGGCGATTCCGGACCTGGTGAACCTGATGACGGTGGAGGTCGACCCCGAGGCAGACCTTCTCGCGGCTCGTCAGCGGCTTTCGAAGGTCGATGGCGTCCTCTACGCCGAGCTCGACCATCTGATGTACGACAACGGTACGCCCAACGATTCCGAGTATTTCCGCCAGCTGGGCTTCGAGCGTTCGAACGATCGGGATATTGACGCCGATCGCGCGTGGGATTTCCAGACCGGCACCCAGGCGGTCAAGGTCGGAGTCATCGATAGCGGTATCGACTACCACCACGAAGATCTCGGCAACGGCGCTTTCGGGGTCGCCGGCGCCAAAGTCCGGGGCGGCTGGGATTTCTTCAACAAC
>JBCCLG010000099.1:0-10887 GCA_039027015.1 Acidobacteriota bacterium
GCTCGCCGTACCCCTCGCCGGGGTCTCGCTGCTGCGCCTTTACGACAGCATGCTGATTCGCCAAACCGAGTCGGAGCTGATCTCCCAGGGAGCGGCCCTCGCCGCGGTCTACCTCAACGAGCTGGCGCGCCAGGCGCCGAGCTTCGGTCTCGAGGCTGACGGAGCCGGGCATATGCCGCTCTACGGCGTTCCCGCGGCGCCGTCCCTCGATCTCGACGAGCGCTTCAGGCCCGGCATCGCCAGCCTCGATCTGGCGCGCCATCCGGTGCTGCCGCCGATGCCGCCGGGCCGCGCTCCAGCGGATCCCGCGGACCCGCTCGCCGAGGCCGTCGGCGAGCGGCTGGCGCCGATTCTGCGGCAGACCCAGCGCACCACCCTGGCCGGGCTGCGCCTCCTCGACTCGAGCGGCACGGTGATCGCCACCAGCGGCAGCGAGGGCGGGCTCGACCTCACCGAGCGGCCGGAGGTGCGGGCGGCGCTCGACGGCTATCGCAGCAGCGTGCTCCGCCGGCGCGATATCGCCTCGACCCCGCCCTTGGGTTCGGTGAGCCGGGGCACCGGCCTGCGGGTGGTGGTCGCCTTTCCCGTCACCCTCGGCCGACGGGTGGTCGCGGCGGTGGTCCTGGCCCGCACCCCCATGTCGGTGAGCCAGGCCCTCTATCGCGATCGGCGCTACTTCCTGCTCGGGGGCGTCGTGACCCTGGCCGCCGTCGGCCTGCTGGCCATGCTCACCGCCGCGACCCTCGGCCGGCCCATGCGCGCCCTGATCGAGCAGACCGAGCGCGTGCGGCGCGGCGAGAAAGGGGCGGCGCAGCCCCTCGTGCGTCCGGTCACCCGGGAGGTGGCGCAAATTTCCGAGGCCGTGGCAAGCATGGCCTCAGACCTCGAGCAGCGGGCCGACTACATCGCGACCTTCGCCGCCAACGTGTCCCACGAGTTCAAGACGCCGCTGACCTCCATCCGCGGTACGGTCGAGCTGCTGCGCGATCACCACGACGGCGGCATGTCGGCCGAGGAGCGCGTCCGCTTCCTGACCATCCTCGAGAAAGACGCCGCCCGACTCGAGCGCCTGGTGTCGCGCCTGCTCGAGCTGGCGCGCGCCGACGTGCTCAGGCCCTCCGGGCGTCGTCAGCAGATCGGCGCCGCCGTCGGCGCCGCGGCCCGGCGCTACCTGCGCCGCGGCGTCGCCCTCGAGACCGACGCGGCTCCCGAAGCCTCCGAGAGATCGGTGGCGATCGGTTCGGAAGCTCTCGATTCGGTGCTGTCGAATCTGCTGGAGAACGCCCTCCAGCACGGCGGAGAGCGGGTGCGCCTGCGCGCCAGGGTGGAAGGGGAGAGAGCGCTTCTCGAGGTAGAGGACGACGGTCCGGGGATCTCGGAGTCCAATCGGGCGCGGGTCTTCGACCGTTTCTTCACCACCCGGCGCGGCGAGGGGGGAAGCGGCCTGGGTCTCTCGATCAGCCGCTCGCTGGTCGCCGCCCACGGCGGCGAAATCCGGGTGCGCTCGCGGGCGGGCTGCACGGTCTTCACCGTCGCGCTGCCCCTGGCCCCGGAGGAGGACGGGCGGTGACGAGAGACCCCTCGAGGCCCCAGCAGCCTCCCCAGCTCGAGCTCCGCGACGTGGAGATCACCTACCCGGGCGCCGCCGGCGCGCCTCCCGTGCGCGCCGTGCGCGGCATCGACCTCCGGGTGGAGGCCGGCGAGGCGGTGGGGCTTTTCGGCGAGTCCGGCAGCGGCAAGAGCAGCCTGGCGCTCGCCGTCCTGAGTCTTCTTCCCGCGGGCAGCGAGCGTCGCGGCGAAATCCGGTTCGCCGGCGAACGGCTCGATGGCCTGGGCGAGGCCTCCTGGCGGCGGATTCGCGGTCGCCGCATCGGCCTGGTCTTTCAGCAGCCGTCTTTGGCCCTTCACCCCCTGCGCTCGGTGGGTTCTCAGCTGGTCGACGTCTTGTCCTCCCATACGCCCCTGGGCCGCGGCGAGATCCGCGAGCGCTCGGCGGCGCTCTTCCGCGAGCTGGAGCTCGAGCCCGAGCATCTGTCCGCCCGGCCTCACCAGCTCTCCGGCGGTCAGCAGCAGCGCGCGTGCCTGGCCCTCGCCCTGGCCGCCGAGCCGTCGCTGCTGATCGCCGACGAGCCGACCACCGCCCTCGACTCCGAAACCGAGGATCGGGTGCTCGACCTGCTGCGCCGCCTGCGCCTGCGCCGCCGCCTCTCTTTGCTGGTGATCAGCCACGATCCCGCGGTTCTCGAGAGGCTCTCCACCCGCCTCTACGCCCTGTGCGCCGGCCGCGTGATCGAGGAGGGGCCGACCTCTCGGCTCCTCGAGAGTCCCCGTCATCCGCACCTCACGGGGCTTCTGGCCCATCGTTCCGCGAGGCTCGGGTGAGCGCAGCGCCGCTGCTCGAGGCTCGGGACCTGCGCCACGGCTACGGCCGCCGGGGCGCGAGCGGCCGCCTCGAGGTTCTGCGCGGCGTCAGCCTGACCCTGGGAGCCGGCTCGCTGGTGGCCCTCGTCGGCCGCTCGGGAAGCGGCAAGTCCACCCTGGCTCGCCTTCTGGCCCTTTGGGAGAGGCCCGATTCCGGCAGCGTGATCCTCGAGGGCGAGCGGGTCGTGCGGCCGGTCTCCCCCGCGGTCCGCCGCCGAGTGCAGCTGGTGGTGCAGGATCCCGCGCGCAGCGTCTCCCCCCACTTCACGGCCCTTGAAGCGCTCACCGAACCCTGGCTGGTGGAGGGGATGAGCGCGCCGGAGAGGCTGCGCCGCGCGCGCCCCATGCTCGCCCGGGTCGAGCTGGAGGAGGGTCTGCTCGAGAGGCCGGCCAGCACGCTCTCAGGGGGTCAGCTGCTGCGCCTCGCCCTGGGCCGCGCCCTCGTCTGCGAGCCCCGCGTTTTGATTCTCGACGAGACTTTCGCCGGCCTCGATCTCCCGCTGCGCTCGAGGATGACCGATCTCCTCCTCGCCCTTCTCGAGGACAGCGGCCTAGCCTGTTTGTGGATCACCCACGATCTGGCGTGGGTCTCCGCGGTGGCGGATCGCCTGATGATTCTTCGAGAGGGGCTGCTCGAGACGGACGCATCCGCGGCTCCAAGCGCCGGCGCTCAGCGCGGCCGCCGCCATCTCCACAGGTAGAGGGCGGCCAGGCTGACCACCGCCACCTCCAGGGCGCCGGCGCTCACGAAGGCGGCGCCGAAGCCCCAGCGCTCGAAGACCGCGTTGCCCACCAGCGGCCCTACGGCGAAGCCCAGGGAGCCGGCTAGGTTGAATCCTCCCATGGCGCTGCCGCGCACCTCGGCCGTGCTCAGCTGGCCGACCAGCGCCATGGCCGGCGGAAACATGACCGCCGCCAGAACGCCCAGAGCCGCCATCACCCACCACAGCTGGTAGAGGTCGGCGACGCCGACCCAGCACAGGGTCAGGCCGTAGACCGTAGACCCCGCCAGCAGCGGCCTCACGGGACCGACGCGCTCGGTGAGCCGACCCGTGAAGTACTGCAGGAAAGCGAAGGGCAGCAGAAAGAGCGCGAGGTAGCGGCCGCGCAGCTCCGGATCATCGACCCCCAAAGTCGCCAGATACTGCGGAAAGAGCACTACGAAGAAGCCCACGGTGTAGCGGTCGGCGAAGTGGAAAACGTAGGGCAAAGCCAGCCGGGGGCAGCGCCTCAGGGCAGCCGCCATATCGGCCATCGATACCTGGCTGCTCCGCGCTGCGCCTGCCGGCAGAAGCAGGCTGAGCGCGCCGAGCAGCAGAAAGAGGCCGCCGGCTACGTCAAGGGGAGCCCGCACCCCGACCTGGCGGCTCAAGATGCCGCCGATCGGCGCGCCGATCGAAACCCCGAAGATCAGGCAGGCGCCCATGATGCCCATGTAGCGGCCGCGGCGCTCCTCGTCGCCGAAGTCGACGATCATGGCCATCACCGTCGACCATCCCATCACCGAGAACGCCCCCTGCACGAAACGCAGGCCGAGCAGCACGCCCAAACTCTCCACCGAGCTGTAGGCCAAATAGCACACGCCGCTGGCCAGAAAGCCGACCACCACCAGGGGTTTGCGGACGCCCAGACGATCGCTGATCACCCCCCACAGGGGCGCGAAGAAGATGTAGGCCAGCATCTCGATCGAGAAGAAGAGGCTGGCGTCCGCGGTGGTGCCCCCGAGATCGTCGAGGATCAGCTCCTTGAGGCCGGCGACGATCAGCGTGAGGTTGAACATCGCGACCATCAGGAAGAGTGACGGCATCACAACGCCGCGCGCGACGCTGGCTTCTGGGGTGCGCTGGGACAGGGGTCACCGCCTGAGTCGATCGGAGATCGCCGGCGTCCGGGCGCTTTCTTCCTGATGGCGACGAGCGCCAGGGCCCTTCTCGGCCGGCGGTGTTCCCCGATCTTGGCAGAGCGTTCGCGGCGCCGGCAAGGCCGCGGGCGAGATGCGCGGGCGGCGCCCGCCTCAATCGCTGGCGAGCAGCACCGCTCCCACCGAGTCGAGCCGGCGTGAGGAGAGCACGGTCGGGTGCAGGTGAGCGAGGTAGGTGCCGCCGAGAAGAACCTCGAGCCAGGTGTTTTGATGCGCCAAATAGCCCACGGGCGGGTGATAGCTGCGCACCAGGGCGACGTTGCCGGAGACCAGCGGGGTCGCGAAGGAGGTGCCCCAGCCGCTGGCGAAAAATCCGCCCGGGAAAGTGGTCACCAGGCCGGATCCCGGCGCGGCGATGGCGGCGCTCTCGAGGCCGAAATTGGAGAACTCGGTCAGCCGGTCTCCGGAGTCGGTGGCCGCCACGCCGATGGTGGCGGAGTAGGCCGCCGGGTAGATCGACACGCTCTCGCCGTTGTTGCCGGCGGCCGCCACCGTCATCACCCCCAGGAGGCGGGCGCGCTCCACGGCGGCCAGCAGTTCTGGAGTGGCGCGGTCGATGCTGAAGCTCATGTTGATCACGTGGGCGCCCTGGGCGACCGCGTAATCGACGGCGCGCACGATGTCGAAGGGGTGACCCACGCCGTCGGAGCCGAAGGCCTCGAGCGGCATGATGCGGGCGCGCGGGGCGGTGAGGCGAATGAGCCCGGCGACCATGGTGCCGTGACCGAAGTAGCGCCCTCGACCGCCGATATCCTCCACCGCGTCGGCGCTGTCCTCGTCGCCGAGGATGATCGCCGCCGAGTCCACGACCTCGATCATGCCTTGACCCGCGAGCACCCGGCTCGCTCCGCTTTCGACGATGGCCCGGGTCTTGGTGTCGAGGGTCGGAGTCTGCGTGGCCTCGAGTCCCGGCTGGTCCAGGGTGAAGTCATAGCCGTCGACCAGCGCCGAAGCCAGCAGGGGGTGGGCGGCGTCGATGCCTGTATCGATCACCGCCACCACCACGTTTTGGCCGCACCAATAGCCGTCGGCGTAGTGGCCGAGGTGCAGACGGGTGAGGCGGGCGGCCCGCTGGTCGCCGTAGCCGCGCCACACTCCGGCGGCGTTGATGGCCGCCAGGCACGGCGACCACACCCTGCCGCTGCGGGTGAGATCTTCGTCGATTTGCTCGCCGGCCTCGGCGTTCTGCAGGCTGAGGGCCGGCAGGCTGGCCAGGGTCACCTCGGAAATCGATGCGTCCGGAAACTCATCGCTGCCCGCCTTGAGGCGCCCGCTGGCGAATCGGGCCGCCGCCCGGCTTGGAGCCCGCACCAGCCACAGATCCTCGCCGCCGTCCGGCGCTTCGTGATGATCCAGGATCTCGAGATCGTAGCGGGCGCTCAAGGCGCCGATGTCCTCGGCCTGGATCAGCAGCTGACGCCCCTCGCGATTCAGTCGGTCGAAGCCCTCGCCGCGCTCGGCGAGGATTTCAGGAGCGCTCAAGAGCGCGAGGAGCAGGGCGCACAGGGCGAGGAAAGCACGGGCGAGGGCGGTCGTGGGCATCGAGGGTCCTCCGGGGTTAGCGATCCGAGGCTGCGGGCAGCGTCACCTCGAGGCATCGATCCTCGAAGATGAAGAGTAGGTCCAGATCGCGCGCGGGCAGCTCATCGGCCTGAAATTCCCCCAGCGAGCTGGTGGCGCAGCGCGCCACCACGCGGCCGCTGGAGAGGGCGAGCACCGAGACCCCGCCCAGGGGCGCGGGCTGCGCGCCCACGTGAATCATCTGCCCGACCAGCGAGCCGCCGGCGGGCTCGTGACGCAGCTCGACGGCGATGTTGTCGAGCTCGTAGAAGAGCTGTCGGTGGGCCGTTGCGGGTCCAGCCGCCGCGAGATCGCGCATGCCGAGCGGGGCCGGAGCCAGCGCGCTGTCGAAAACCAGCGGCATGGCGGCGATCACGGCGGGCAGGTCCAGCGCGGCGACGGTTTCCGAGGGGCGCCGCGTCTCCGCGGCTGCGCTCCGGGCCAGGCCGTAGACGGCCCGCAGCGCAGCCTCGGGAATCTCGGCGGCGGCGTCCGCGGCGCCGAGGCGCGCCACGCGCTCGAGGGCGGCCACCGTGCGGCGGGCTTCGGGATCGTTCTCGAGACAGCCCTGCATGCGCGCCTGGCGCTCGGGCTCGACGAGGCCACGCACGAAATCGGTCCAGTCGGTGATGTGAAAAGCGCTCATGATCGAGGAACTTTCAGGGGTTGGGAAAAATGGGGGGCTCCTTTTAAATCGAGAGGGTGCTGGCTCGGTGAGAAAAATATAGAGGCGGGCCTTAGTCTGGCTGACCCACGAGCACGAAGGGCGCCCAGTGGAAAGGCTGCGGGTAGTGCTCGCGGTGCTCACGCATGGCCTCGCGGAGGGCCGCGGCGCGGCCGAGGCCCTCCGCCACGTGACCGTAGAAGCGGCGCATGAACTGCGCCGTGCTGCGGTCGTGCACGTCCCACAGGGTGACCAGAACGGAGCGGGCGCCGGCGTAGAGGAGGCCTCGGGTGAGGCCCACCAGCTCGTCGGCCCCCTCCACGGCGTTGAGGCCGGTGCCGCAGCCCGAGAGAACCACCAGATGTGCGCTGAGCCTCAGAGTATAAAGATCGAGCAGGCTCAGCCGGCTGGTGCCCAGCTGAATTGCTGAGAACATCGGGCTATCGGGCCTGAACAGCCCGTGGGTGCCCAGGTGGAGATAGCTGCACGAAGCGCCCCGCTCGCGCAGCGCTTGCTCGCTCGCCTCCTCGCCGAGCCTGAGGGTCGAGCGCACGAGGCAGCTCGCCACCGTCCGCGTCTCTTCGAGGATGTGCGGCGCCCGCTCGTCGGCCACTCCCATCACCAGGGCGCTGCCGTCACCCGCCGCGGGTTTGGCGGCGCACAGGTGGTAGACGCCAAGGCTCGGGGTGTAGGACATCGACCAGCGGTCGATGGCGAAGCCTCGGCCCGCGCCGCGCCGGAGCGCATGGAAAGGCACGTAGTGCAGGAAGCCGTGGGGCGCCACCACCAGGTGCTCGCCGTCGAGCAGGTCCTCCAGAGGCTCGAGAAGAAGAGTGTAGAGCTCCTCGAGATGCTGGGAGACGGCGCGATCGATCAGCGCCTCCATCGCCGCCGGCCTGCCGCCGTGGGGCGCCGCGAGCCGGGCGAGCTGGAACTGCAGCAGGCGGTGCAGCTCCCGCGCCCGCGTCGCCGGGCCCAGCTCGCGAATCTCGAGCCGCCGCCGGTCGAGCACGAAGGCCAAAAGCCGGCCGCGGGCGATGAAGTACTCCACCAGCTGCGCGGACTCCCCGAGGCTGGCCCGGGCGCCCTCGAGGTCGAAACGCGCGGCCGAGACGGCGCCGCGCGGCAGCTCGCGACGCGCGGCGAGCAGCTGCCGCTCCGCCTCGCGAGCGCGGGCGCGCAGGGGCTCGAGATTCCTGGGATCCGAGTCGAGCTGCTGGAGATCGATCTGCCGGTAGAGCCGGTTCAGCTCGCCGCGCAGCTCGTCGGCCCGCGCGCTGCCCAGCGAAGGGTGAGGGCTGGCTTTCTCCAGCTCGGCCGAGCCGAAGGCCAGCAGGTCGGCGAGGGCCCTCGATTTGGCCTTTTCTACCGTCTCGAGAACGGAGCCCCTCGAGGCGGGCCGCTCGTCGAGGGTCAGAAGCACCAGGCTCTCGTAGACCGCCTGCTTATCGCTGAAAAAAGAGATTTTGAGGGTCTCCCCCGGCAGCTGATCGCGCAGCCGCTCGATCCAGTCCTCGCATTCCCTGAAGGCCTCGAGGGCCGAATCAAAGCGGCCTCGGGCTTCTTCGATCTGGCCGAGAACGAGCCAGGCGTTCTGCTGCAGGGAAGGCCTCTCGAAGCTCGCCAGGCGGTCCATGGCGCGGGCGCACAGCGCCCTCGCTTCCGCGGTCTCGCCGTCGTCGAGGGTCAGGCGGGCGAGCAGCAGCTCGCACACCACCGCGCGCGACTCGAGGCCGTGGCGCAGAAAGGCTTCCAGGGCCTCGCGGGCCGCGCGGGCCGCGTCCGCAACCTCGCCGGCGCGCGCCAGCACGGTGGCCCGGTAGAGGTCGATCAGCGCCGGCCAGTGCCGGTTCTGCTCGCGCACGAAGATAGTTCTGGCCCGGCGGAGCAGCTCGAGGGACTGCTCGATCTCGCGCCGTCGGCTCGAGGCGACCGCGCGGTTGGTCAGGGCCTTGGCGGCCTCGTAGGGCATCTTCAGGCGATCGAAGCCGCGGTGCACCTCACGGGCCAAATCGGCCGCCTCCTCGACCCGGTTGAGCTCGAGGTAGATCTCCGACAGGCTCAGGTCGCAGAGCGCCCGCTGGTGCCCGTCGTCGAACTCGCCGGCCGCTTTGCGAGCCGCCTGATAGTGATGGATGGCGGCGGCGTACTCGGCGCGCAGGTAGTGGACGTAGCCGAGGTGGTAGTCGATCTCCATCACGAGCTGGGCCAGCCCCTCAGCCTCGCAGTAGGCGCGATTGCGGCGGTAGATCGCCATCGCCTCCTCCACGTGGTGCAGGTCGAGACGGCAGGTGGCCACGTTATTGAGGCAGACCGCCGCGTCTTCCGGGCGGTCGAGGCGCTGGAATTCCTCATGCGCCGCGGTGTAGCGCTCGAGCGCCTCCTGCCAGCGAGCCTGGCGGTGAAGGACGTTGGCGAAATTGTGGTCGAGAATCGCCAGGCGCAGGCCGTCCTCGGCCCGGATGAAAACCGCGCGTGCCGCCTCCGCCCAGGCGTAGGCGGCGGCGTAGTCGCCGAGGTAGCCGAGGTTGTGCAGCGCGCTGGAGCGGGTCACCGCCGCCGACAGCTCGTCGCCGAGGGCCGTGAAACGGTCGAGGGCGTTCTGGTATCGCGCCTGGGCCCGCCGATAGTCGCCGCCGAAATGGTGGGCGTTGGCGGCCGCCCGAACCGCCAGAGCGCGGCTGCGGTCATCCCCCGTGCGGTCGGCGAGGAAACGCGCGGTGCGCGCCAGCTCGAGGGCGCGGTCGGCGTCGATTTGAACCTGGCGCGCCACCTCGGAGCATAGGGCGGTGACCTGCTCGGCCGTGACCAGATTCGGATGGCGCTCGAAGAAAACGTGGCGCTCTCGATCGCCCACCAGCTGGGTGAGCAGCTCCAGCGTCTCTTCGGCACCTGGGGGAGCCGCGGCGCTCATCCGGCGTCCAGCTCCTCGAGGGCGGCCTGCAGCTGCTTGAGGCAGCGGCCGCGGATGAAGCCGATCGAGCCCGTGGCCAGGCCCAGGCGCTGGGCAACCTCCCGATAGGGCAAGGGCGGGCGTGCGAAGAAGAGCAGGTGGATCATGCGCCGGCAGCGCTGGGGCAAAGCGGCGATGGCCTCGCGCACCAGCTGATCTCGCATCAGCCGCTCGTCGAAGCTGGGGTCGATGGCGGGCTCCCGCTCGAGACCGTCGCCGCCGCTTCCGTCCTCTCCGGGCGCCGGCGTGATTTCATGGTCGCGGATCCGACTTTGGCGGCGTTTCCAGTGGAAGCACTTATGGCGCGTGAGGGTCAGCAGCCAAGGCTTTAGAGTCTCGCGATTGCGCACGTTCTCGAGGTCGTTAAAGACGTCGAGCCAAACCGCCTGGAAGAGATCCGAGGCGGCGTCGGGGTCGGGGCGATAGGTGAGGATCACCGCGTAGACCAGCTTCTGGTATTTGTCGACCAGCGCCTGCCAGGCCAGATCCGAGCCCTCGAGGCAGCTTTCGATCAGGCGCTCATCCGCCCAGGAGCGATCCGGCGAGGCCGCCCTCATGCGCCGGGCCGCCGCCAGTACAGGCGGTCGGCGTTCCAGAGCGCCCCGCCCGTGGCCGCCACCGGGTAGAAGTTTCCGAGCTCGCGGCGTGCCCCCACCAGCACGTTGGGGGCGACGAGAAAAACGAAGGGCATCTCCTCGGACACCAGGCGCTGAATCTCATCGACCTGCTCCTCGCGCCGGGCGGGGTCGATCTCCACCATCTGCTCGAGCAGGAGGGCGTCGAGTCGCCGCTCAAAGGCGGTCGGACCCTCGCCTTGGCTCAGGCGCCACAGATGACTGTCGCCGGTCGAGAGCCAGACGTTCAGGGCCGAGTTGGGATCGAGGCCGCCGCGTCCCAGGCCGAGGAGCCCCATCTCGTAGTCGAAGGTTTCGTAGACGCGGTCGAGAAGCGCGCCGAAGTCGAGGGGCACCGCCCGCAGCTCGACTCCCAGGCGGCGCAGATCCTCCTGGATCACCGTCGCCGTCTCCACCCGCCGACTGTTGCTGGAGTTGGTCACCAGGGTGAGGTTCACCGGATCGCCGGCTCCGTCGAGGAGGCGACCGTCGTCGCGCCAGCTGAAGCCGGCGGAGAGCAGCAGCTCACGCGCCCTCTCGAGGCTGGTCTCCTCGGGAGCGATGCGCGGGTCGTGCCAGCGGCGGTTGGCCGGCGAGACGTGGCTCGCCACCGGCGTGGCGCGGCCGCGGTAGACCAGCTCGGCGAGGGCTTGGTCGGGGTCGGTGATGCCCTCGAGGCGGACCGACTCTTCACGCGGCGTCTCGGTCGCGAGCCACAACTCGCCGAGGCCGGGATAGCTCAGCGTCTCGGACC
>JBCCLG010000100.1:0-10774 GCA_039027015.1 Acidobacteriota bacterium
CCAATGACAAGTCCGGCAATCAGCAAAGGCTGTGAGCCAATAAAGGCGAGATCGAGGCTCATTCCGACCGAGATGAAAAAAAGACCCAGAAGAAGCGCTTTGAAGGGTTCAATATCGCGTTCGAGCTGGTGGCGATATTCACTGTCCGCCAGAACCATGCCGGCAATAAAGGCCCCAAGCGCTGCGGACAGGCCCAGCCAGTTCATGAGAAGGGCCGACCCTACCACCAGCAGGAGCGCCACGGCGGTGAAGAGGGCCGCCGTCACCGCCAGGGTGATCGGGTCTCCAGGGCCGACCTCGAAGAGGAAGGATCGCAGCCCTCGGGAGAGAAGAGCGCCCGCGGCGAGGCCGAGGATGACGGCGAGGGCGGTCAGCCTCAGCCCCTCGCCGAGCACCAGGTTCGTCACGTCGCGCTGCCGGGCGCCGACCGCCGCGCGGATCGCCAGCTCCCGGCCGCGGGAGGCCACGGAGAGCGAGAGCACGCCGTACAGACCGCCCAGGGTGAGCAGGCTGGCCAACAGGCCGAAGCCGATCAGCAGCTGCATGGCGAAGCGGCGGGGCGCCAGCGAGGTGCTGCGGATCGACTCGAGGGTCTCGACGTTCTCCACCGCGACGGTGGGCTCAACCTCTTTGAGGGCCCGCTGCACTCGGCCGGCGACCGCCAGGGGCGAGCCGGCGGCCTGCACCAGCAGGTGTTTCGAGAACGCGTTCGCCTGCCACAGGGAGAGGTAGACCTCGGGCTGTGCGACCTCAGCCAGATCGTCGGTGCGGGTGTCGCTCACCACGCCCACGATGCGCGTGGGCTCCCGGTCCCGCCCGCGGCTCCAAATCTTCCTGCCGAGGACGGCTCCCTGCGGGAAGTAGCGCCGGACGAAGGCCTGGTTGACCACGGCCACGGAATCCGCCTCCCGATCGTCGCTGAGGCTCAGGTCTCGACCTTCGATCAGCGCCTGCCCCAGCATCTCGAAGTAGCCCGTCGTCACCGCGCGGACGGGAACGGCGAGCCGCTCGCCCGGGCGCTCGGCCGGCGGCTGCCCCTCCACCTCCAGGCGGCCCGGCCAGCTGTTGCCGGTTAAGGGCACGCCCCAAACGAAGGCGGCGTTTTGAACGCCGGGGAGGCCCGAGGTCTCCTCGAGGGCGCGGCGATGAAAGTCCTGCCACGAGCCGGCTACCGAGGTGACGCTCATCGTCAGCAGTCGATCGACCTCGTAGCCGGACTCGACCCGCGTCAGGTTGCCCATGGTGCGCAGCAGCAGGCCGGCGCCGATGAGAAGGGCCAGGGTCAGCGCGGCCTGGGCGACGGTGACCCCGGAGAGCAGGCGGCGCTCCTGGCGGCCGACGCTGCTCTTGGTGCCCGAGCTTTGCAGGGTTTCGGTCACCGAGAGTCGGGCCGCCCGAAGGGCCGGGAAGGTTCCGGCAAGGAGGGCCGCGGCGGCCGCCGCGGCCAGGCCGAAGGTCAGGATCGGCCAGCCGAGCGCCACGGCGTCGAGGCGCGGAATGGCGTGCGACCCGATGGCTTTGAACAGGCGCACGATGCCGCTGGCGAGGGCGACTCCGCCGAGGCCCGCGAGCGTCGCGATCAGAAGGCTCTCCACCGCCACCTGCATCACCAGGCTGTTCCTGCCGGCGCCCAGGGCGTGGCGAACGCCGTACTCGCGCTGGCGCTGCAGGCCGCGGATGAGCAGCAGCGCGGCGGTGTTGCCGCAGGCGATGAGCAGCACGAGCAGGGCGGCTCCCAGGAGGGGCAGGAGAATTCTGCGGCCGTCGCGGTTGATCACGTCGCCCAGGGAGCCAATCGACGGGACGGCGCCGCCGAGCTCGGGATCTTCGGCGCTCTGCTGCTCGACCCGGACGGCGAGCTCCGCTTCGGCGCCTTCCGGAGTCGCGCCGTCTCCGAGGCGCGCCGCCACGCTCCACGTCCGCCACCGCTCGCTGCCCTCCCCGCGGAAGACGGGAACCCAATAGTCGACCAGGGCGTCGACGTCGTAGTTCGGCTCCTGGGCCATGGCCGGCGACGGGAGAAATCGCACCCCCGGAGGCATCACGCCGACAATCGTCGGCGGCGTCTGCCGGCGGCTTAGGGCCAGCGGCTTGCCGACGATCTCCGGATCGCCCCCGAGGCTCGCCTGCCAGAACTCGAAGCCGACGAGGACCACCGGAGCCGCGCCCTCGGAGCGATCTCGGGCTTCGAAGGTCCGGCCCAGGATCGGCTTGAGGCCCGTGACTTCGAAATAGCCTTCAGAGACCGCCATGCCCTCGAGCGACGCGCTGCCCTCGTCGGAGACCAGGTAGCCGAAGGTCCAGCTATAGGCGGCGATCGACTCGAGGGTGGTGAGCTCCTCCTGCCAGCCCTCCCACTGGGCCTGCGCCCAATCCGGCGCCGGACGGTCGACTTCGCCGCCGCCGTCCGGGCGAGCCGGCTGCACCAGCACCAGACGCTCGGGATCCGCGTAGGGCGGCGGCGTCAGCAGCACCCCCTCGATGAGGCTGAAGACCGCCGTGGTCGAGCCGATGCCGAGGGCCAGGGTCAGAACGGCTAGGGCCGTAAAGCCCGGCCGTCTGCTCAACATTCGGACGCCGATCCTGATGTCTTGAAGCATGCTGTGCCTTTCGTCCCGAGCCTTGCGAGGCCCGAGGGTGATAGGTGGGGTAGGACTCAATACGGACCGTCGGCACGCGAGTTTTCCGCCCAGGAGAGCGGCCCGGCGGTCGCCGCTCCCGGGCGCTCTGCGGCCTGGCCCGATGGGATGCGGGAACCTTTCGCCGGGACGTTGAGTCTCTGGAGGATTGCAAAACCTTTGGATTGGAGTGCCCCTCTATGTTTGTGAATCGCCCGAGACCGCTTGCCCTTCTTTTTCTCGGCGCGCTGACCGCGGTCGGCTGCGCGAGCGTTCCCCAGGCGCCTCGAACCTGCTTCGGTACGGAGCTTCAGACCGGGCCGGCGTGGATGGCCGGGGCGGCCTGGGACGGGCGCGGGGAGCGCCTGGTGCTCGTCGATCCGGGTACCAGGACCCTGCTGGTCTACTCGCCCGAGGGCCAGCTTCTAGAGCGGGCGAGTCACGAGCTGCTTGACGGGCTCGACTTTCACCATCCGGTGCGCGTCGAGGCCGAAGGGGAGGGCTTCATCGTGGGGGATCGCAGCCGGCTGCTGTGGCTCGACTCCGGGTTCGAGCGGGCTCGCGTCGCCTTTGACGGAGTCGACGGCGTGGGAAGCCTTCACCTCGGAGACTGGACCCGACCCAGCCAGTCGACGGTCGCCTTTGCCGATATGCAGGTGGATGATGAGTCCTGGACGCGGGGATTCTTTCGCTTCGGGCGAGGCAGCTCCTACGAGGTGCTCGCGGAGATGCCCCTCGAGCAGGGAGGCGAATACGCGCGCTACTACAGCTACGGACTCCGGCCCTACGTGGCGTCCGTCGGCCGCCGCACCTACGTGCTGCGCTACCGGCAGCCCAGCGAGGTGTATCGCGCCGGCCGCTCGGAGCTGAAGCTGCTGTGGCGGATCGACGACGAGGCGAGCCGCGTGGAGGGATCGGCCGCCGGCCAGGAGAAAATCTTTGGCTGGGATGGCGGGCTCTATCTGCTCGAGAGCGTGAAGCGGGCGGCGGAGAATCCCTCGGGCCTCGAGGCCCCTCAGCCCGTGGGGCCCGCGGAGGGCGGGACGGACTCGCTGGTGCTCGATCCCAAGGCCGCGCCCTCGAAGGCCGCCCAGGAGGCGCTGCGCGCGGCTCTCCTGAGCGGTCAGGTGGTTCAGAAGACCACCCGAGACTGGTATTTGAGCCGGATCGATACAAGGCGCGGGGGGCGCGAATGGCGCCGGCGCCTGATCTCCGGGCTCGAGGGGGCCCTGACCGTGGTCCCCGGGCCGCGCACCTGGGCGCTGGTGAGCCACAGCGGCATCGCCGCCGGCAGTCTCGGGGGGCGAACGGAGGTGCACTGGATGCCGGCCGAGTCCGTCGCTCCCGGGACGAGCGGGGAGGATCTTTGCCCGGCGAGCCCGCCTTGATCAATCCCAGCCTGGCGGGCTGCTGGAAATTACGGCACCGCCAGGTCCCATCCGGAAAGATCGCCGGACTCGAAGCCGTTTCCGAAGATCATGCCGATGGGCAAGAAAGTCGACGTGATTCTCCCGGACCGATCGATGTCCTGGACCGGATCGTCGTACCCCGGTTCGCCGATCAGGAGATCGAGCTGGGTGAGACCCTCCTCGCGACTGCCGACGAAGGCGAGGGAGCTGCCGTAATTGCCGAAGGACGTGGCTTCGTTGCCGAGCCGAAAGAGTCCCTCGAAGTTGATTCCGAAACGTGAGCCGTTGACGAGAACGACGCTGCCGGAGCGGGCAGATTGTCCGCTGTCATCGCCGGGAATGCCTACCAGGAGGTCGTCCAGGCCGTCGAGGTCCCAGTCTCTGCCGGAGGCCAGGGCGCTGCCGGTCAGCTGCCCGGGGCGGGCGAGGAGCTGGCTGGACAGGCTGTCGGCGAAGGAGCAGTCCGCGGGAGGAACCGTCCCCGAGAAGACGTAGACGCAGCCCGTATCGCCGAGCCCCTGGGACTCCAGGTCTTCCCTCGGGACGCCGATCACGATGTCGACGCGGGTGGGGAAGCGCAGCCTGCCGTACGCCACGGCGGCGCCGAATTGATCGTCGGTTTCCGCGCTGCCCGGAACGCTGCCGTCTCCTTGACGAAAGGTGACCGCCGAACCGACGCTCGCTGACGGGCCGCTGCAGACGGGGCTGGAGTTCACGAAGAGGTGCCATACGGCTCCCGCGTCCTGAACGGTGCCGATGTCTTCTGTTGGGGCTCCACCAGGAGGTAGCTGCCTCCGTCGGCGCGGTGAGTCGCGAGGCTGGTGGCCCAGCCGTCTCCCGACTCCGAGAGGCCGGGGACCCCCGGAGAGCTCTGGTCGATGCGGCCGTTGATGCAGAAGCCGAAGAACGGTCCGAAGGTGGCGAAGTAGACCGCTCCCGACGCCTCTCCGTCGACGATCGCCCTCGGGGCACCGATGAAGAGTTTCTTATCGTGCGCTGCGAGGGAGGCCCCGAAGCGGGCGCCGGGCTGCGGCGGAGACTCGTCCTGAAACCGGCGGATCGAATACGTGAGGCCCCCCGGGCCGCCGCTCCAGATTTCGACGGCCCCCACGTTCGAGCCGTTCACCGAGGCCCCGGGAACGCCGATGATCAGATCGTCAAAGGAGTCTTCGCCGGCGGCGGCCATCGCGACCAGCGCGGTGCCGAATCCGAGCCCCTGCTCCAGCGGCCAGATGGAGTTGTCCGGTCGCAGCGTTTGGCGCGGCAGAGCCCCTCCTCCGTAGATCACCTCGACCGCGCCGGCGCTGATGACGCCGTCTAGGTTTTTGGCCGGCGTCCCGATCACGATGTCGTCGCGCCCGTCGCCGTTGAAGTCCCCGGAGGCCACGACCTTGCCAAACTCGTCTCGGTCCTCCTGGAGAAGGTCGCTGCTCGGATAGAGAAAAAGGGTTTCCTGGGCACAGGCCGCGGTGGCGAGGAAGAGGCCCGCCGCCGCGATCAAGAGTTGTGTGAGCCGAATCATGCGCTTCTCCTCGTAGGGGTTCGCTGCTTAGAACGCGAAGCGCCTCGGGATCCGGACATCTCTCGATGAAAACGATGTCGCCGCGGGTGTAGGTTTAGAATCGGTCGGCGAGCAGGCCGACTACGTCCTCGGAAATATCGTGAGGATTCTTGAGTCCGAGGGTCTCGGACCCACCGACATCATCAAGTTGACCACCGACAGGGTGCGCGGGCACGAGGTCAGAAATGCGCGTCGCCTGCAGGAGAGTAGGAGCCCAAAATGTCAGACCGCCGCTACCACAACCCCGAAGGACTCCATGGCAACCCCGCGTTCAGCCACGGGGTGTCGGTGCCCGCCAGCGCGCGAACGATTTACGTCGGCGGTCAGAACGCGATCGACGCCCGCGGCTCGCTGGTGGGCGAGAACGACCTTTTTGCCCAAACGGTCCGGGCCCTCGAGAATCTTCAGGCGGTTCTCGCAGACGCCGGCGCCACCCTGCGGGACGTGGTGAAGTGGTCGGTCCTGGTGGTCGAGGGCCAGTCGGCAGGCGACGGGCTGAGGGCTTTCGGCTCGGTGTGGGGCCGGCACCCGGATCCTCCGGCGATCACGGTCGCGTTTGTCTCGGGCCTGGCGATTCCGGGCGCGCTGGTAGAAATCGAGGCCGTCGCGGTGGTCGAGGGGGAGTGACCCATGGTTCGGAGCGGCAGCGGCCTCAGGCGCAAAGTCCACCCCATGCCTCCATTCGTTCTCGAGGCCCTGGAGCGCGAGTCGCTGATGGGCGCCTACCGCGAACGTCCGGACTATCAGCAGAACGACTACCTCGGCTGGATCCAGTCCGCCAAGCGCGAGGAAACCCGGCAGAAGCGTCTCGGGCAGATGCTCGCGGAGCTCAGGCAGGGGGGCGTTTACATGAAGATGGATCATCCGCCGAGCCGAAAAGGCTGACGCTCTGGGCGCCGACGGCGTCGTCGTCAATAGTTAATAGTTGATCTTCTCCGCCTGCACCTGCCACCGCCCGTCGACCACGGTCAGCAGCACCGATTCGTCGACCCCTTTGTGATCCTCGGGGCCGAAGGTCATGCGGTAGCCGAACGGGTCCGTGTACTCGGCCATGCCCTCGATGGCGGCCAGGAGCCTGTCGGCGGTGAGGTCCGGACCGACGGCCTCCAGGGCGCGGATCACCACGTCGGCGTTGCGGTAGCCCTCCATGGCGGCGTACTCGGGCTCGAGGCCGTAGATCTCCTCGTAGCGGTCCCACCATCCGGCGACCCACTCGCTGAGCTCCCCGTCGCGGTAGGGGCGGGCCATGTGGGCGAACACCGAATAGCCCTCGGCGGCGCCGCTCTCCTGCCTGGCCACGGCCTCGTTGTAGGCGGCGTTGGTGCCCACCCAGGCGACGTCGGTCCAGTCCATTTTGCGGGCGGTCTCGAGCACCAGGATCGTGTCTCGGTGCACCGTGCCCATGAGCACCAGGTCGCAGGACGCGTTGCGCAGCCTGAGAACCACCGAGGTGAACTCGGTTTCCGTGGGCTTGTGGGACGACACGGCGGCCGGCTCCCGGCCCATGGCCTTCAGCTGATCCTCGGCGCCCTCCAGGATCTCCTGGCCGTAGTCGGTGTCCTGGTAGAGAACGCAGGGCGTGGTCGCTCCCTTCTCCTCCAGAAAGTACCTGGCCGCGGCCCGGATTTCGTCGTAGTAGATGCCCCGCCCGGTGAACTGCAGGGGCTTGAACGGCTCGACCATGGAGCGGGCGCCTGAGAACGGAAAGAGATTCGGCACGCCCGCCTCGAAAAGGGTCGGCATGATGGCGTTGTTCATGGGCGTTCCGAGGGCCAGCACCATGGCGAAAACCTCGTCCCGCTGCAGCAGCTTATTGGCCGCCTGAATGCTTTTCGGCACCTGGTAGCCGGTGTCCTCCACCACGTAGCGGATCTGCCGGCCGTGAACGCCGCCGGCGGCGTTGGCTTCGTCAAAGCGCATGCGCACGCCGTTGGTGGCCCCGACTCCGAGCAGCGCCGTCGGGCCGCTGAGGTCCGTGAAGCTGCCGAGAACGATCTCCGATTCGCTGACCCCGCGCGGCAGGGTAGAGGGGCCTTCGCCCGAATCGCCGCCGCCGCAGGCCGTCAGCGTGGTGAGGATCACACCGAGTACTAAAGTTTTTTTCACTGTCGATTCCTTCTCTATCCCTGGGGTCCTCGAGCGCCGTACATGGACTCGATCAAATCGCTGTATTTTTCGTTCACCACTTTTCGCTTCAGCTTCATGGTGGGCGTCAGCTCCTCATCCTCCGCGTCCAGCAGCTGGTCGATGAGGCGAAACTTCTTGACGGTCTCCACCCGGGCGAAGCGTCGATTGACCTTTTCGATCTCTCGGCCGATCAGGTCCTGCACCTCGCGGGTGTGGCAGAGGCTGGTGTAGTTGGTGAACACCACGCGCTCATCCTGGGCGAATTTGGTCACGTTTTCCTGATCGATCATGACCAGGCACGTGAGGTAGGGGCGTCGGTCGCCGACCACCACCGCGTCGGAGATGAAGGCCGACATCTTGAGCTGATTTTCGATCTCGCTGGGGGTGATGTTCTTGCCGCCGGCGGTGATGATGATGTCCTTCAGCCGGTCGAGAATGTAGACGAAGCCGTCCTCGTCGATGCGTCCCAGATCGCCGGTGTGCAGCCAGCCTCCGCGGAGGGTCTCGGCGCTTTTTTCGGGACGACGCCAATAGCCGCGGATCACCCCCGGTCCGCGAACCAGGATCTCCCCCTCGTCCGAGAGGCGCACCTCCGAGCCGGCCACCGCCTTGCCGACGCTGCCGATCCGGTGGGCGCCGGGCTGGTTGATGGTGACCAGCGCCGTGCATTCCGTTTGGCCGTAGACCTCGTACATGGGAACGCCCAGGGCCCAATACCACTCGATCAGCTCCGGGGCGATGGGCGCCGCCGCGGTGTAGAGCCGGCGGGCCCGGTGGATGCCCAGATAGAGGCGGATGTTGCGCAGGGCCACGAATCCCAGAACGCCGGAGGCCAGGCGCAGCGCGCGAGGAGCAGGCTCCCCGCGCCAGGCGTATGCCGCGACCCGGCGTCCCAGGGCGAGCGCCTTCTCATAGGCCCAGCGGCCGAGGCGGGTTCCTTCCTTGAGCTTGATGGCGACCGTGGAGTGCTGCTTCTCCCACACCCTAGGCACGGCGAAGTGAACCGTGGGCGAGACCTCCTGAATATCCTGAACGGTGGTCTCGAGGCTCTCCACCAAATTCACCCGGCACCTCCCGACGATGACGCAGAAGATGTAGAACACCCGCCCGGCGATGTGCGCCAGCGGCAGGAAGCCCAGCTGCTCGTCTCCCGGCCGCATGCCCAGCTCGTCGAGCACCACCTCGGCCTGGTAGAGGGCGTTGCGGTGGCTGATCATGGAGCCCTTGGGCGGACCCGTGGTGCCGGAGGTGTAGGTGAGAACCAGGAGATCCTCGGGCTTGGCCGCGTGCACCTCCCGCCGCCAGCATTCGGGATGCTCGGCTTCGTAGGCTTTTCCCAGCTCCTGCAGGGCTTCGAGGCTGATGCATTGGGGGTCGTCCAAATGCCGCAGGCCCTCCATGTCGAAAACGATGATCTTCTCGAGGCTCGGCGTCTCGGAGCGGACTTCCAGCACCTTATCCAGCTGCTCCTCGTCTTCGGCGAAGTAGAAGCGGGTGCGGCTGTCCTCGATCAAATACTGCACCTGGTTCGGAGCGTCCGTGGGATAGACCCCGTTGACCACGCCGCCGACGCCCGCCACGCCCATGTCGGCGAACATCCACTCCTTGTTGATCTCCGACGCGACGGAACAGACGTCGCCGCGCTCGAGTCCCAGGGCTTTGAGCCCCAGGCCGATGCGGCGGGCCTGGTCGCCGAAATCCCGCCAGGTGTGCTCGTTCCAGATGCCGAAATCCTTCTCCCGCAGGGCCGGCTCGTCGCCGTGCTCCTCCACCCGCCGCCAGAAAAGGGCGCTCAGGGTGTCGCAGCCGTCGATCACCGTGGGCGGGAAGTCGGGCTGAGGGGAGCCGCTCATCGCCACGTCTTCCTCTGCTTCCACCGGCGGCGCCCGCGGACCCCCGCGTCCTTCTGGCCCAGGTAGAACTCCTGAATGTCGGTGGCGTGGCGCAGCTGGTCGCTGCTGCCCTCCATCACCACCCGGCCGAGCTCCAGGACATAGACGAAATCCGCCAGGCTGAGGGCCATCTCGGCGTTCTGCTCCACCAGCAGAACCGTGACTCCCCGCTCTCGGTTCAGGTGCCGGATCCGCTCGGCGATCTCGGTGACCAGGCGCGGGGCCAGGCCCAGGGAAGGCTCGTCGAGCAGCATGAGGCTCGGCCTCGCCATCAGCGCCCGGCCGATGGCGAGCATCTGCTGCTGTCCGCCCGAGAGCAGGCCGCCCGGCTGGGACCGCTTCTCCCGGAGAACGGGAAAGTAGCCGTACATCTGCTCCAGATCCGCCGCGATCTCGCCGTCGCGCCGTGTAAAGGCCCCGGCCAGAAGGTTCTCCTCGGTGGTCAGGAACGGAAAGATCTCGCGGCCCTCGGGCACGTGGCCGATGCCCAGGCGCGCGATGCGGTCGGGCTCCGCGCCGCGAAGCTCCCGCCCGCCGAGGCGCACCGAGCCCTTTTGCGGCTCGATGATGCCCGAGATGGTTTTGAGAAGAGTGGTTTTTCCCGCCCCGTTGGCGCCCAGAAGGGTCACGATTTTCCCCCGCTGAACCTCCAGGCTAACCCCGCGAACGGCCATGATCGGGCCGTAGTAGGTCTCGATATTCTTGAGCTCCAGAAGTGGGGAAGCCGCGTCCGTCATTCCTGAGCCTCTGCGCCGAGGTAGGCGCGCAGGACCTCGGGATGCTCGCGCACCTCTTCGGGCGTTCCCACCGTGAGAACCCGTCCGTCGGCCATGGCCAGAACCCGATGGGCCACGCGGCTCACCAGATTCATGTCGTGCTCGACCATCAGGATCGTCGCCCCGAACTCCTCGTTGATGTCTTCGATCCAAAAAGAAGCGTCCTCCGTCTCCTCGGGGTTGAGCCCGGACGACGGCTCGTCCAGCAGCAGGAGCCTGGGCCCGAGGCAGAGGGCGCGGCCCACCTCCACCAGCTTGCGCACCCCGTAGGGCAGCGAGGCGATCGGCTGCTCGCGGTAGGACTGAAGATCCAGGAGATCGATCACGTCCTCGGCTCGGCGCCGGAACTCGAGCTCCTGCCTGACCACGCCGGGGGTGAAGAAAAGCTCCG
>JBCCLG010000101.1:0-10743 GCA_039027015.1 Acidobacteriota bacterium
GCGCCAGCTCGGCGGCGCGCTCGTTGGAGCGCAGAGCTTCTTCCCGCTGCTGCCGCTGCCACAGCAGGGCGCCCATGTTGAAGTGGTAGCGGGGCTCGAGGGGAAACTCGCTCACCAGGCCCCCGAGCAGCTCTTCGGCGGCTTCGAGATTGCCTTCCCGGGCCTCGAGAACTCCAAGACTCAGGCGCGAGGCCGAAAATTTCGAGTCGACTTCGAGGGACTGCTCGAGAGCCTCGCGGTAGAGCCCGTCGTCTCCTCGGCTGCCGTGCATCTCGGCGACGATGTAGAGCGGGTAGGGATGTCTGTCCTCCTCGGCGATGCGCCGAGCGAGGGCGAGACCGCGCTCCCGCTGGCCGCTCGAGAAGAGCTCGGAGGCCACCTGCAGATAGGTCTGCCTATTCTGCGGCGCCATCGCGGGCGCGCCCTCGACCCGCTCGGCGGCCCGGTCGAGCTGACCGAGCCCGAGCAGCGCCATGGTGGCGAGGCGGAGATAGTAGGAGTTGCCCGGATCGCGCTCGAGGAGCGTTTCGCCGTAGTCGCGAGCGGCCAGAAAGTCCCGGCGGTCCAGGGCCTGCTTCATGCGGCTCGATAGGCTGTTGTCGGCCACGCGATCCTGGGGCGCGGCGCCGTCCGTGCGCAGCTCCTCGCGCACCGAGGTGGCCGAGTCGCCGCTCGAGGAGATATACCCCAGGGCCGCGAGCCTGCGCAGCGACTCGTCGTCGGCCTCGTGGGCCGCCTGGGCCGCCAAATCGGCTGCCTCGCGATCGATAAAGGCGGCGAGCGCTTTTTCCAGGCGCTCTTTCTCATCTCTCAGCTGCCCCGAGAGATCCGTGAGTTCGTTGGGATCCTGGGACAGGTCGTAAAGTTCCTGCCTCGGCCCGTGGATGTATTTGAAGGGCCCGTCGTAGAGGGCGCGGAGCTCTCCCCAGCCGTGGGAAAGGCGCGGCGAGAGCGTCTCGGCGTAGATCAGCGAGCGGCTTTCCGGCTCCTCACCGCCGTGGAACATGAGCGGCACGAGCGAGCGCCCCTGAGCGTCGTCCGGAACGTCCAGCCCCAGCAGCTCGAGCACGGTCGCCAAAACCTGCACTATGCCCACCCGGCCCTCGATCCGCCGGCCGCCTTCTCGGCCCGGCACCTTGACGATCAGCGGTACCTTGAGGGTGGAGTTGTAGGCCAGAAGCGAGTGGGTTTCCTCGCGGTGCTCGCCTCGCCCTTCGCCGTGATCGCCGGTGAGAACGATGAGCGTCCGGTCGTAAACGCCCCGCTGCTTGAGCTCCTCGAGAACAATGCCCAGGTTCTGATCCGCGTAGGCGATTTCGCCCTGGTAGAGATCGTGCTGGTACAGCTGATTAAACGGCGCTGGCGGGATATGCGGATGGTGAGGATCCCAATAGTGGATCCAGGCAAAAAAGGGCCCTTCCGCATTCTCGCGCAGCCACGGCAGGATGGCGTCATTGACCTTCGAAGCCGAGCGCTCGTCGAAAAAGAGCTGGCGCGGCGCGGGGATGGGAAGACCCTCGATGTCTTCCTTGTCCGCGGTGATGTGGTCGTCGTAGAAGTCGAACCCCTGGGCGATGCCGAACTCCTCGGTGAGCGGAAAGCCGCCGATCGCGCCGCCGGTCGCGTAGCCCGCGTCGCTCAGCGCCTCGGCGAGGGTGACGCTCTGCTCCGGCAGGCGAAAGAGGCCGTTGTCGCGCACGCCATGAAACATGGGATAAGTGCCGGTGAAGAGGGTGGAGTGCGAGGGCAGGGTGATCGGTACGCTCGCCAGGGCGTCGAGAAAAAGATAGCCCTCCTCGGCGACCGCGTCGATGTGGGGGGTGCTGGCGGACTCCCTGCCGTAGCAGCCGATGAAGTCGGCGCGGGTGGTGTCGAAGGTCACGACCAGCACGTTCCAGGGCTTCTCCCGCGAGCAGCTGCCCAGGAGGCAGAGAAGCAGCATCGGAACCGCGAGCGCGATGCGGGGTCTCTTCATCGATCCTCACCTGCCATTGAAAAATCCGCTGCCGAAAGAATCTCTTCGTTCAGGGCGCGCGCGAGGCGACGGTGGCGCGCCTTGGCGAGGGCCGAGACGATCCTCGGCCGAACTTCCGCCAGGGTCTTGGTGCGGGACTCCGTCCTTTCGAGCACCTCGAAAATATAGAGGTTCGGCCCTTCCTGCACCAGGCCCGTCGCCTTTCCAGGCTCGAGGTCTCTCAAGGCTTCCTCGACGTTCAGGCCCAGCAGCCAGGCCTGCTGATCGCTCCGCCAGCCCATGTCCTCGAGGCTCGCCTCCTCCCCGAGCTCGCGGGCGGCGCCCTCGAGGGAGAGCTCACCGCGGGACACCCGCTCGCCGATCTGGTGGGCCCGGCGATAGAGATCGGCGGAGCCTTCGGTGTTGATGGGGACCTGGATCGAGCGCAGGCGCAGCCTGGGGCGCTGGAGCCATTTCTTGGGATGCTGCTCGTAGTAGGCCTCGATATTGGAGGCCTCGATCGAGGACTCTGCCGGCGGCGGCATGCGCTCCCGGCGCTCCAGCTCGGCCCGCATCCGGCGGGACTCCCACTCGAGCCGCCAGCGATAGTCGGGCTCCTCGGTGATGCCCAGGCGCTCCGCCTCGGCGTGGAGCCCTTCAAGAGCGACGCGGCGCTCGAGGGACCGGCGCAGCTCCTCGGCTTCGAGCGAGCTCGCGGGTGCGCCTCTCTCGAGGCGATCGGAGAGAAAGAACTCGAGGTCCCGGGGCGCGAGGCTGCGGCGCGTGCCGTTGAGAGTAAAGCTGGCCTCCCAGGCGGCCCCGTCGCCCGGGGCGTCGGCCTTCAGCTCAACCCGAGGCTCGAGGGCGCGCTCGATTCGGCGCATCAGCTCCCGGCGACGCTCCGCCGTCCGCTCGCTGCGCAGCTCACTCTCGAGCTTCGGCCGCAGGTCGCCGTACTCCCGCGAGCGGGCCGGCGTCTTGCCCTCGCACAGCAGCAGCGTCAGGCCGTCTGCCGTCTCGATGATCGGGCTGAGGTCCCCTGCCTCCATCTCCCGGACCACGCGGGCGAAGGCGGGCGCCAGCCGATCGAGGGGTGCGCTGCCCATGCGGCCTCCCCGGACGCGGGTTTGCGAGTCGGAGCGGCTCCTAGCGGCGCTCTCGAAATCCTCGCTCCCGGCCTCGATGCGCGCCCGCAGCGCCTCGAGCTCGAGGCGAGCGCGCCGCCTCGCGTCGGCGCCGCTCTCCTCGGGAACCCTGAAGAAGATGTTGCGCAGAATCCAGCGCTCCGGCCTCGCGGTCTCGGCGGCAGTTTCGGCAAAGCGCCGGCGCACCTCCGCTTCGGTGGGCGTTGAGGCCTCGGCGATTCGCCGATTGAGGAACTCCTCGGCAAGCTTGAGTTCCAGGAGCCGATGCCATCCGCGCTCGTCCGCTCGCTGCGCTTCGCTCCACTGGCGGGCCAGAAAGGACGCCTCCAAAACCTCCGTCAGCGCGATTTGGCGAAGATGCCAGGCGTCCAGACGCCGCGCCGACGCGCCGCCCTTCGACTCGCGGAAACTTCTCCAGTCCGCAAGCTCCTCCGCGGTCACCTCGCCGCCTCGGTAGGTCGCGAGGGGGCCAGCGGCGTCTGCCGGACTGGCTTCCGCGCTCGAGGCGAGGGTCGCCTCGCCCTCGGGCGGCAGGGCGGCGACCGACAGAGCGGGCAGGAGGATCAGTAGATGAAGGGGGCGCACAGCTTGATCTTTTACGACGGTCCCGCCCGCACAAGCGAAACGTGCCCTGCGCCGGCTAGGGCACAGGGCACGAACTCACGCAGCGAGGCCGCTTCTCGGAGTTGGCCGTTCTCGTCCTAGGACGCTCACTCCACCGAGAAGGCCATCAGCTCCACGGGCAGGTTGTTGCCCGTGGCGCGGAAGATGGCGTTGGTGTCGCCGAAGTCGGCGCCGAGGGAGCTGACCTGGGAGGCGCCCGACGGGATGAACATACCCGTGCCAACCCAGTTGACGCGGGCCCCCTGGAAGCCAGAGCCCGGGTCAGTGGTGCCCTCGGTCAGGGCGACGCCGTCGCAGGTCGACGCGAGGCCGGTGTCGAGGCCGCAGAGGTAGGGAGCCGAGCTGAAGGAGGAGTTGCGGATGCCCGCGATGAAGGGGCCCGTGCGGTTCGTGATCGGGGTGGTGAGCATCGCGGTAAAGCGCTGGGTGGCCGCGGGCGAATTCGCGAGGCCGAGGACCTGCTGGCGAACCAGGAGCATCGCCGAGCCGGCGCCCGTGTTGACGTCCCAGACGCTGACCAGGGCCGAAGCGCCGTAGTTGCCGGCCAGGGCGAAGGACACTGTGGTGATCGAGTGGGGATCGCCCTGGGTGTCGAAGCGATTCCCGACGGTGCCGGCCAGGGTCGGATCCCGATCGAACGGCGTGTTGTTGTCGTACATGATGGTGCCCGGCACGCCTATGGCGTTGCCGCCTGGGTTAGCCAAAACAGCGCCGTCGGTCGACGTGGCGGTGCGGACCCCGGGGGCGGGCTGCGCGATGGCGGGCAGCTGCAGCGCGAGGGTCACCAGGAGGATCAGGATCACCAGGAGCGGGCGAGGGGCATTGAATCTCTGGACCATAGGGTTCTCCGGCCATGTGCCGAACTCGTCGGCACTCTAAGTCCTACATGATGAAGCGAGTATTTCTGATTCTCGCTTCGGACCAGCGCGAAGTCAAGAGTCTTCACGAGCCTCCGGGCGGTATCATAGCCTCATGCGCATACTTGCCTGGACCTTCGCGATCCTGACGCTCGCCGCTTCGCCCGCGGCGGGCTCGACCTTTTTTGTCACGACAACCGGCAGCGACGCCACCGGCGACGGCTCCCAGGGCGCGCCCTGGGCCACGATCGAGAACGCCGTCAACAGCGTGCCGGACGAGTCCTTGATCCTCGTGGGCCCCGGCCTCTACTCCGGGCCGATCCGCATCGAGGGTCGGTTCGCTCGGGGGATCACCCTCGAGGGCTTCGACATCGCCCACAGCGGGCCCGGCGGCGGTCTGGTGATCCAGGTTCAGGACCTGATCGGCGAGCCCGGCGGCGCCGAGATCACGAGCCGGATCGTCTTTCGCGACAACATTCTTCATGACAGCTTCGACAACGACATTCTCAAGGTCAACAACGGAGCCGGCCAGGTGCGCATCGAGGGCAATCTCTTCTATAACCAGAGCGGCAGCGATGAGCACATCGACATCAACGCGGTGACCGACGTCGTGGTGCAGGACAACGTCTTCTTCAACGATTTCGAAGGCTCGGGCGGGGTCAACAATAACGACACCTCGAGCTACATCGTGATCAAAGACTCCAACCCGGTGGACGAGGTGAGCCCCGGCTCGGACCGCATCACCGTGCGCCGCAACGTCTTTCTCAACTGGCAGGGGTCCACCGGGGCCAACTTCGTGCTGCTGGGCGAGGACGGTCAGCCCTTCCACGAGGCCAAGAACGTTCTGGTGGAGAACAACCTGATGCTGGGCAACTCCCCGCACGTGATGCGCGCGGCCTTCGGCGTCAAGAACGCCCGCGACGTTCTCTTTCGCAACAACACCGTGGTGGGTGACCTCCCCTCGCTGGCCTTCGCCATGCGGCTCAACCTCGAGAGCAGCTCCAGCCCTCAGAACGAGAACATCGAGTTCTACAACAACGTGTGGTCCGACCCCACAGGAACCCTGGGCGCGAACGGCGGCGGCAGCAACGACTTCTCGGACACGCCTGCCGCGGACACCGCCAGCTGGGCCCTCGACAACAACCTCTACTGGAACGGCGGATCCGCGATCCCCGAGGATCCCGGGGAGTTGATCAACCCGTCGGACGACGCGAGCGCCCTCGTCGCCGATCCGGGCCTGCCCTCACAGGCCGGCCTGGTGCTGCCCCGCTGGACCGGCAGCCAGTTCGCCGACGGCTCGGCCACCATCCGAGAAGTCTTCGAGCGCCTGGTGCGGCTCTACGGCGTTCCGGGCGCCGGCAGCCCGGTGGTGGACGCGGCCGACCCCGCGCGCGCGCCGAGCGACGACATTCTCGGAGGCACCCGCGACTCCCGGCCCGATCTCGGCGCCGTGGAGTCGGGCATCCTCTTCGCCGACGACTTCGAGTCGGGCACCGCGGACGCCTGGGCTCCTTAGCCCCTGCGATCTCGAGCGCCTGACGCTCTCGGGCGGCTTTTTCTTCTCCCCGGTGATGGGATCGACCGCGGGTCTGCGCGGTCGGGGTAGGCGCCGAATTTCTCGGCGCCCCAAACCCGCGAGGAAGAAAATGATCCCCAAAGTCTCGAGGCGCTCGGCCTCAGCTCTCAACATCGTCTGTTCCGCGAGCCTGCTCGCGATGCTGGCACCGCTCTCGGCTGCTTCGGCCCAGGAATGCACCTCTCAGCGCGGCGTGCGCTTCTGCTCCCTCGACCCCGAAACCCGGGTGATCTCGGACCCCGAAGAAGACGTGATTCGCGTCGCCACCGAGGGCGTCTCGCCCTACGCCCGGGTACGCATCGAGCCGCCAACCGGCGCCGGGGGCTTAAGCCTCGGGCTCAACCCGCCGTCCGCCGAGGAGTTTGGTGATCGATGGTCGCTCGCCATCGAGGGGCCAGAGGGCGGCGTTTTGGCCTCGCTGGAGGCCTTCCGAGACGGCGACCAAACCCGCGTCAGCACGGCTGCCGAGACGGCTTTTTGGCGAATCGAGCCTTTCTACCGCGGCGAGTCTTTGGGCCGAAGCCACGAGGCGTCCACCGATTTCTCGGGCCTTGGAGGACTCTTCAGCGAGCTTTCCGTGACCGGAGACGGCGAGGTGATCTACCGCTGGACCGAATCCCCGTTCTGGCTCGACGGCGAGACTCCGGTCGACGAGATCCGCCTCCAAAGCGGCGCGGGCTCCTTTGGCGAGCTCATCGCGGGCGAGCTCACGACTCACCACGATCTCGGCAGACTCGAGGAGTGGAGGCTCGAGAATAGAGCGGTCATCGCCTGCTCTCCCGCCCAGTGGGTCGAGGAGCTGGCCACCGGCCTCGACGACTCCGTGCTGGACGTCGACGCCTGGGACCCGGGCATCCGTGCCCGCGGTGAGGTCTACATCACGGGCAGCTGGCAGGGCCTCAACGGGCTGATCCAAAAGAACTTCGGAGGCCTTCCACAGCAGGTCTACCGAGGCGGCAGCGGCGATATGTTCCTGGCCAAGCTCGACGACTGCGGCGACTGGCAGTGGGTGGTCACCGGAGGCAGCAGCGCCGGGAGCGAGCGCGGCGTGGCGGTCGCGGTCGACGGCAACCGCAACGTGATCGTCGCCGGCATGATCGAGGGGGCGAACGGCGGGCCCGTGTTCATGCGGGAGTCTCCGGCGCCGACCTCGGAATGGCGGAGCGTCGAGGCGTCGGGAGAGAAAACGGCTTTCGTGGCGAAGTACACCCGCCATGGCTCTCTCCTGTGGCTCAATCGCTACAGCAACTCCGACATCTTCGACGTCGATACGGACTCGCAGAACAAAGTGCTGGTGCCTCTCTCGAGGCCAGGAGCGAGCGTCCTGCTCAAGCTCGACGGCCTCACCGGAAGCGTGGCGGGCGGGAAGACCTTCACCTCCACCGGCGCAGCGTCCGCCGCCTTTCAGCTCACCGGAATCGCGGTCGGCGGCGAGGACCGGATCTGCGTGACCGGCAACTTCTCGGACAGCATCTGCACCGGGTCTCCCGCGGAGTGCGTGAGCGCGGCCGGCGGCCAGCAAAGCGCCTTTCTCGCGCAGCTCGACAGCTCCCTCGCCTTGAACGACCTCTACGCCATGACCTCTTCGTCGGGCGCTACCAGGGCTCACGCGGTCGCCGCGACGTGGCGCGAGGAGGTCGAGGGATTCTTCGGCAATGACGAAACCTGGGACTGCCTCGTGGCCGGCGAATTCGAGGAGAGCTTCAGCTACGAATATCTCGGGACGCCCGTCACGCTGACGGCCGTCGACCCGAGCGACGGGTTCATGGCGCGCTTCTCCTACCTCACGCCCTCGGCCAGCAAGGCGAGCAGCGTGATTCACTTCGCCGGCGTCGGCGCCCAGAGCGCGCGGGATGTGTCGGTCGCCAGGAACGGACGGGGGCGGCTGTGGATCACCGGGACCTTCGAGAACCTGGTGCAAGCCTCCACGGTGGAAAGCCCCGGAGTCCCGTGGACCGGTTTGATGTTCAGCGCCGGAGGGGAAGACGCTTTCGTCTACGGCTACTCCGACGCCCTCAACCTGCAGGGCTCGGCGCAGCTGCCAAGCCCCCTTCGGATCGGCGGATCTCAGGATGACTTCGCCACCGGCGTCACCGCCCTTCCCAAGAGCCAGCGGGTGTATGCGACCGGCGTTTTCGACGACTCGGCCGAGTTCGTGCTGCCGGGAGTGGGCTACTGGCTGGGCTCCAACCAGAACGATCAGGGCTACATCACCGGGTTCCTGCCGTGATTTGAGACCCCGGAGCCCGGCGGCCTGCCGGGCCCCGGGCGCGGCTCTCCAGGGCGCCGCTTTCTCCGCCAGCTCGCCGTGTCTTTCATTTCAAGAGGAACCCACATGCCGAATCGATTTCTTCGCCCAGTCGCCCCCTCGGGCCTTCTCCACCTCCCCCGCATCCGAAACCTGCTGGTTCTCTGCCTCGGCGCGGGCCTCTCCCCCGCTGCAGGAGCCGGGGACCTTTCAGCCCTCGACTTCTTCGAGCCTCAAGCCGGAGCGGTCGGAACCGTGGTCGAGGTCGAGGGCCAGGGCTTCGACCTCGAGGGCTCTCACTACCGGGCCGTCCTCCGGAATCCCTGGACCCACCAGGGCACCAGCAATAGGGTTCTCGCGGTCAGCCCTGGCTCGCTCCGGTTCCGCATCGAGGGAGCGGCGAGCGGGTTCGTCGGCGCTCTCGAGATCTATCGCGGTCGATCCCTGGCGGCGTCTCCCTTCGAGGCCGCCGTTGAGGACCGCCGCTACCGCGTGGAGCCCGACCTCTTCAAGGCCGAGTGCCGCCGGGAGTCGACCGTGCCCTTTGAAGTTTTTGCGGCGCCGGCCGCGGCTTCCCAGCCGGTCGATCTCGAGGATGAGGATCTCTACCTCGAGCTTCACCACCCCGACGAGCCGATTGCCCGGGTTTTGAAGCTGGTCTCGCCGCCGCCCCCCTGCGAGGAGCGCCCCAGCTTTCTCTCGCCCGAAGACCCCGAGGAGGACCCTTCCGGCTTCGTGGCCCGCCTGATCGTCACCCGCCTTTCGAAAGACGCGCCGCCCGACCTCGAGAGCGCCGCGAGCGATCTCGCGGCCCTTGCGAACCTGGCGTTTGGCGCCCTCGGGATCCTCGTGACGCCGCGGGGAACGGGGCTCCTCTTCAAGGCTCCCGGAGGCCTCGAGGAGGGCTCTCTTCTGCTGGGCGTTCCTCTCGAGGCGCCGCCCTCCGGGAGGGCGGCTCCCCCGAGGCGCTAGCCTCGAGAGAGCGGAGACACTCCTCGAGGAGCAGCCTCGACCGGGCGGTGGACGACGCGTCGGGACCGTCGCGCTCGAGGCGAGCGAGCCAGCTGCTGCGCGCCAGGGCCTCCGCCTCCTCGATCTGCCCCTGCTCCAGCAGGAGGCGGCCGAGCCGCAGCTCCAGAAGCGTCCGCTCGACCTCTTGGCCTACGTCCTCAACGCCGTCCATGGCCAGGGTTTGGCGGTAGAGAGCGATCGCCTCGATCGGCTCGCGGCCGGTGAGGGCTTTGGCCAGGCGGACCTGGGCGATCGCCCGCTCGCGCTTCTTTCCCGGCAGAAGGCGCCGTATCTCGAGGGCTAGACGATAGAGGCCAATCGCGTCTTCGACCTTCTTGGCGCGCACCAAAACGTCGCCGAGATCGCTCACCAGCCCCGCCAGCTCCGACCGCTCCAGCTCGATCTCAAGAGCTTCTCGAAGCTCGCTTTGGGCCTCCTCGAGCTTCCCTGCGCCGCCCTGCGCAATTCCGAGGCCGCGCCGAGTCTCGCCAACCTTGGTGTGGTCAGACCTGAGATGAAGGCGCTGGATCGCAGACGCCTTGGCGAGCAGGCTTTCGGCCTCGTCCCGGCGCCCCAGCTCGGCGCTGACCCACGCCAGGTTGGAAAAGGTATCCGCCGTATCGAGATGGTTGGGCCCGAGGACGCGAAGCCGAATCTCCAAAGATCGCTTCAGCTCTCGCTCGGCGCCCTCGAGATCACCGAGCCTCGCGAGCAGCACTCCGAAATTAGAGAGGACCAGTGCGAAGCCGCGGGTTTCCTGAGCCTCAGCCTGACCGAAAAGGCGGAGCGCGCGGGTGTAGCCCTCCTGCGCCTTCGCGAAGCGGCCCTGCACTTCGGCCAGCGCCGCGAGGTCGCCGAGGCACTCCGCCACCCGCGGAGAGGCCTCGCCGTACCTCCTGCGCAGGATCGGCAGGGCCTCGAGAAGCAGACTCTCCGCCGCGGCATAGCGGCCCTGCCCGTAATGCACCTCGGCCAGTTCGTCGAGAACGCCAGCGACGATCGCGTGGCCGCTCGGCAGACGCTCCCGGTATATCTCGAGAGCCTGGCCGAAGCTCCGCTCCGCCGCGTCGAGCTCGCCCTGGGCGAATTGAAAAGCGCCCAACCCCTCCCGAATCGAAGCGCGGTCGAGAGGCACTTCGATGGATCGCTCCGTGACCCTCGACTCCCGCTGCTCGATGACCTGCCGCATGGTGACCTCAACGCCCAGGGCTCGATCCGGGTTGGCCTCTTCGATGGCGTCCGTCATCGTTTCCAGGATCTTCTCCGCCCGATTGTTTTGAGCGAGGGATTCCTGGAGGGCGAGCCGGGTCATGACGATGCCGGCCAGA
>JBCCLG010000102.1:0-10733 GCA_039027015.1 Acidobacteriota bacterium
CGCGAGGGCCAGGTCGACCCGGCGCGCGCGGCGGAAAAAGGCGTCGTGGATCGCGCCCACCGCCGCCGCCTCGTCGCGGCTCGCCACCACCATCGAAATGTTGAGCTCCGAGCTGCCCTGGGCGATGGCGCGCACGTTGACGCCCCGGCCGCCGAGGACGCTGAACACCCGGCCGGCGATTCCGGGCCGCGCCGCCATGCGCGCGCCGACCACCGCGATCACCGTCTGCCCCGTCTCGACCACCGCGTCGGCGATGATGCCCAGCCGGCGCTCGAGCCGAAACTCCTCGTTGACCGCCCGCGCCACCGGGTCCGCGTCGTCGGCGTCGACCGCGAAGCAGATCGAGTGCTCCGAGGAGCTTTGGCTGATCAAGATCACCGAGACGCTGCGCCGGGCCAGGGCGCCGAAGAGGCGCTGGGCGATGCCCGGCACGCCGACCATGCCGCCGTCGCCCTCGAGGCGCACCAGGGCCACCGCGCGGATCGAGGTGATGCCGCGGATCGGGTCGGGGGACGGGGCGACGCGTTCGGCGATGCGCGTGCCCGGATCTTCGGGGGCGAAGGTGTTTTTGATCCACAGCGGAATGCCGCCGCTGCGCGCCGGGTGAACGCTCGGCGCGTAGACCACCTTGGCGCCGAAGTGCGACATCTCCATCAGCTCGGCGTAGGACAGCTCGGGCTGCACGAAGGCCGACGCCACCAGGCGCGGGTCGGCGGTCATCACCCCGGAAACGTCGGTCCACAGCTCGATGGCCGAGGCCTCGAGCGCGGCGCCCGCCAGCGCCGCGGTGGAGTCGGAGCCGCCGCGGCCGAGGGTGGTCGTTTGACCCTCGGGGGTGGCGGCTATGAAGCCGGTGAGAACCGGCAGGGCGGCCGAGGAGCCGAGGAGCCGCCGGCGCAGCCTCGGGTAGCTCGCCTCGAGATCGACCTGGGCGCGGCCGAAACGATCGTCGGTGACGATCAGCGGCCGCGCGTCCACCGCCTCGGCCGCAACTCCCGCCTGGGCGAGGGCCGCCGCCACCAGCAGCGAGGAAAGCCGCTCGCCGTAGGCCGCGACGCCGTCGGCGACCCGCGGGCTGACCTCGCGCAGCAGCTCGACGCCGCGCAGCAGGTGACCCAGCTCGTCCATCAGGCCGCCGAGGGCCACCGCCAGCTGGGCGTCGTCCGGCGCCAGGTCGCTGGCCGCCTCGAGATGGCGCTGGCGAAGGCGGCGGTGAATCGGGCGCCACTCGCCGCCGCGCTCCGCCGATCTCGCCGCCTCGAGAAGCGCGTCGGTGGCCCCGCCGAGGGCCGAGACCACGGCCACCGTCGGGCCGCGCTGCTGGGCCTCGCGCAGGATGGCGACGACCCGCCGGATCGTCTCGGGGGTGGCGACCGAAGAGCCGCCGAATTTCAGTACGCGCATGCCGATTCTCCGCTCCTCTCTCCCTCTCTCTGCCGGAGGGCCTGGAGATCATCACCCCTCGCGCCGGAAATCAAGCGCCGGGGGCCATGCCGCGTCAAGTCGGATGCTTTTGTGACAGTCCTTTTCCGGGGTCGAGGGCCGCTAGAGCCAGCCCTGGCGCCTGGCGAGCCGAGCCGCCTCGGTGCGGTTGCGCGCGCCGGTTTTGCCGATCGCCTCCGAGAGGTAGTTGCGCACCGTGCCCTCGGAGAGGTGGAGCTTCTCGGCGATGGGGCGGGTGCCGAGACCCTCGGCGGCGAGGCGCAGCACCTGCCGCTCGCGGTCGGTGAGGGGATCGTCGGCGTCCCAGGCGCGAGCCGCCAGCTCAGGATCGATGGCCCTCCGGCCCGCCGCCACGTCGCGCACGGCGGCGGCCAGGCGGTCGGCCGGCGCGTCCTTGAGCAGATAGCCGCGCACCCCCGCGTCGAGGGCGCGGCGCAGAAAGCCCGGGCGCGAGAAGGTGGTGACGATGGCCACCGCCGGCCCGTCGGGGGGCGGCGACTCCGCCGCCAGGGCCGCCGCGAGGTCGAGGCCGGTGAGGCCGGGCATTTCGATGTCGGTCAGAACGACGTCGGGCCGAAGGTCGCGGGCCAGCTCGAGGGCCGCGTCGCCGTCCGCGGCGCGGCCCACCACCTCGAGATCGTCCTCCAGCTCGAGAAGAGCGGCCAGGGCGCCGAGCACCAGGGCCTGGTCCTCCACCAGCAGAATGCGCACGGGCGAGAGGTCGCCGCCGCTCACGCCGCGCTCCCCCCGAGAGCCGGCGCGCCGTCCGCTGGCGCCAGCGAGGCTTCGCCGGGGCCCTCGCTGCGGGCCTGGAGCGGCAGGAGGGCGCGGAGAGTGAATCCCGGGCCCGCGCCGCCGCTCGCCGCGATCTCGAGACGGCCGCCCAAGGACTCGAGGCGATGGCGCATGCCCTCGAGGCCGTGGCCCGCACCGCCCGGGCTCGGCGCGTCTGCCCCTCGCCCGTCGTCGGCGATCTCGAGACAAACCGCGGGCTCGGATTTTGCCGAGCGCTCGACCCGCAGGCGGATCGAGCAGCGGGAGGCGCGGGCGTGGCGCACCACGTTGGTCACCGCCTCGCGCAGCACCAGGGCGAGGGTCGCCTCGCTGCGCGGGTCGAGGGCGAGGTCGCCGCCCTCGCCAAATCCCGCCGTCTCAAGCTCGAGCCCGGCCGCCTCGATCGCGCGGCTCGACCGCGCCAGCTCGCCGGCCAGGCCGATGTCGCGAAAGCCCTCCACCGCCTCGCGCACCTGGGCCAGGGCGTCGCGCGAGATCTCCTCGACGTCGGCGATCTCGTCTGCCGCCCGCGAATCCCCGCGCTCCGCGAGCCTCCTGGCCAGCTCCGCCTTGATGGTGATGAGGGTCAGAGTGTGGCCCAGGAGGTCGTGCAAATCGCGGGCGATGCGCTCGCGTTCTGCCACCGCCGCCAGGCGCTCGACCTCCTCCCGGGAGCGGCGCACGTCGCGGTTGGCGCGGGAGAGGTCGCTGAAATAGATGTTGGTGGCGCCGATGATCGAGCACAGCGCGGGGGTCAGAATCCACCAGTAGAGAGGCAGCCCGGCGGCGAGCGCCGTCAGCAGCGCCGCCGCGATGATGGCGAGCAGCGTCTTCACGCCCTGGCGCGGCGGTCCCACGAAGCCGCAAAAGCCGGCGGCGAAGATAAAGAAAGTCAGGGCGCCGAAGTTGAAAGGCGCCCACGCGACCCCGAGCGCCACGATGCCCGCGATATGCCAGAGAAGGCTCCTTTCGCTGCGCCAGTAGGCGCTGAAGTAGAGCACCAGGAAGAGCGCGAGCGTGGCCGCACCCAGGGCCACAATCGCCGCTCCGGGGGGCTGCCAGAACCAGCGGTAGACGAAGGCGCTCAGGTAGAAGAGCCACAGATAGGGAGTCCAGCCGATTTCCCGGCGCTGGGGCAGGAGGCGGTGGTGAAGGGCCACAAAGGGCCTCGTCCACGTCGCCGCGGCGGCGGCGCTGGCGGCTGGGGTCGGCATCGTCCTCTATCTTCTCACCGGGTGTTTGCGGCGGCCCTCGCGAGAGCCGCTCATCGAAGCTCCACGTCATCGATTTCGAAGCGGAACGGACCGGCAGGAGCGCCGGCGTTCCACGAGAAGGCCCTCAGGTTTTCGGAATCGCCGCCGGCGAATTTCTCGAGTTCGAGGGTCACGGTCTGCCACTCCTCGCCGATGCGCACGCTCTGCATGGGCGGGATGCCCTGCATATCGCCGGCGAAGAGCATCACGTTGAGCCTTCGAGGCTCGCCCCGCACCCTGAAGACCAGCTCGCTGCGCCCCGAAAGGTCCACCGGCGCCATGGCCGTGGGTCCCAAGAAGACCATCGCCCCCGACCACGGGTACATGGCCGCGCCGCCCACCTTGCCGGTGACCACCAGCGCGCCGCCCTCAATTTTGAGGCTGGCGATGGAGTCGCCGCCCATGCGCTGGTCGGTGGTCCCCTGCCAGCCGGCGCCGAAGCGGCTCGCCTGCTCCAGCCCGCTCGCGCCCTCGAAGTCGGAGATGAGGGTTTCCCGAGGCGCCTCGGAGGCGACCTCGTTCTCGGCCACGGGAGAGCCGCCCCGGGGCGCCGCGAACTCGATTTTCTTGCCCGCCTTGAGCACCTCCGCCTGCCAGGCGGTGCCGTGATCGCGCTTTCTCGGGTCGCCCTCGACCAGCACCAGATCGGCGACCTGGCCAGCGGCGATGCGGCCCCTGGCGCCGAGGCCGAAGTGCTCGGCGGGCACCGAGGTCGCGGCGGCGTAGGCTTCCCGGGGTTTGAGGCCCGCGGCCTTCAGCAGCTCGATCTCTCGGTGCAGCGAGAGGCCCATAGCCGTGGTGGGGTTGGGGGCGTCGGAGCCGGCGAGAATCGGTACGCCCGCGGCGTGCAGCAGCCCGACGCTGCGCATCGCCACCCCGAGGCGCTCCCGGCCCGGAAGGCCCTCGGGAAAGCGCTGCTCTAAACTCGACTTCTGCTGCGCGGAAAGGCCCGCCTCGAGTCGCTCGGCGAGATCCATGGACGGCCCCGGGTCCGCCATGCCCTCGATCACCACCAGAGTCGGCACGACGAAGATTCCGGACTCGCGCAAGAGCTGGACCTCGGCCGAGTTGGGCACGCGGTCGCGCCACACGTGCACCAGACCGTCGGCGCCGTAGCGCGCGGCCTCGAGGGCGTCGTCGAGATTTGAGACGTGCACCACGGCCATCAGGCCCTCGGCGTGGGCGGCGGCGATCACGGCCTCGACGGTCTCGCCGTCCAGGGTGGCGATCGGATAGCTCTCGGACCCTGCCTCCATGACGATCTTGACCCAGTCCGAGCCCTCGGCTTTGCGGGCGCGCACCCACTCCGCGGCCTCCCCGGGCGCCGAGAGCGTGTCGACGGGAACGCCGTATTGGGTGCCGTGGCCGCCGGCCGCGGTGGCCAGCATGCCGGCGGAAAAGAGGTCGGCCTCGGTGCGCGAGCCGCCGCCGCGCCGGTCGGCGCGGGCCGGCTTGAGCAGACTGGGGGAGGAGAATTGATCGAGCAGGGTGGTGACGCCGAAGCGAGCGGCGTCGGCGCGCGAGGTGCCCCAGGTGTGCACGTGGGCGTCGATCAGGCCCGGCAGAAGGGTTTTGCCGCGGCCGTCGACGGTGCGCAGGCCCTCGGGCAGGTCGAGGTCCACGCCGACCTCCTGAATCACCCCGTCCGCCACCCGCACGTCGGAGCTCTCGAGGAAGCGTTCGCCGTCGAAGAGGCGAGCGTCGGTGATGGCGAATCCTTGGGGTACTGCGGCACCCTCCGCGGTGCTCTTAAGGCCCGCTCCGGCCCCCGAATCGGGCGTTGGCAGCAGGAAGAAAACGGTGGCGACGGCGAGAAAGAGGACGGCCCCGAGGGCCAGAGCGCGGCGGGAAACGGGTCGAGACACGGGGAACCTCCGGGGCGTCATCGGGGTTGTGGAAGTCGGCGGATCGATTCGGCGGATCAGTCGGTTCGGCGCAGGCCGCGGACGGCGATGGCAAGGCAGATCACCGTGGTGATGAGAAGCGCGGCGACGTGCAGCATCGCCGGCTGACCGGCGCTCCGCCCGAGCTGGCCGAGGGCCAGCTGGGCCAGGTGGTAGGGCGGCAAAGCGAAGGCCACATCGCGCAGGAACGACGGCATCACCTCGATGGGTATCCACAGCCCCGAGAGAAAGCTCATCGGCAGATAGATCAGGTTGACGACGGTCGCCGACGCCTTGCCGGAGACGTGGGTGCCGATGGCCAGTCCGAAGGCGGCGAAGGGCAGGGTGCCGACCAGCAGCACCGCCGCCAGGCCGAGCCACTGGCCGCGGGGAAGCGCCACCCCGGCCAGACCGCCGGCGAGCGCGAAGAGTTCGGTGATCACCACGAGGGAGAAGACCGCGGCGCATAGCCCCTTGGCGGTGAGGGTGGCTAAGGGCGGTACCGGCGCCACCCGCTTGAGCCGCATCTCCCCGGTCTCGCGGGCGACCGCGACGCCGACGCCGAAGCCGAAGAGGGCCGTGCCGATGACGCCGAAGGCGCCGTAGGTGGCGAGCAGGTAGGCCGAGACCTCCGCGCTTGACGCGGCCCCGCCGCCGGCGAAGACCACGCCGAAGAAGAGGTAGAACATCGCCGGAAAGAGCAGGGTCGGCAGCGTGAACGCCGGCTGTCGCCAGGTGGCGAGCAGCTCGTAGCGGCACTCCGAGAAGTAGGGGGCCCAGGCCGCGGCGGGGGCGGCGGTTGCGGGAGCGCTCACGCCGCGCGCTCCCGGCCGGCGTTTTCGTCGTCACCCTCGGCCGCGGTGAGGGCGAGAAAGGCCTGCTCGAGGCCCGCGCCGCCCACCTCCAGCTCGCTGAGGGAAGGGTCGAGGTCGAGCATTCGGCGAAGCAGATTCTCGGCCCGGGGGGTGAGGATCTCGATCGCGGCCCCGCGCCGCTCCACCGAATGCACCTCGGGCATCGCCGCCACGGCCTCGAGCTCGAGCCGGGTGACGCAGCGCACCATGCGTCCGCTCACCCTCGCCTCGAGCTCCTTGGGAGAGGCGAGGGCGGTCAGTCGACCGCGGTCGATCAGGGCGACCCGGTCGGCGAGGGCCGAGGCCTCCTCGAGGTGGTGGGTGGTCAGCAGCACGGTGGTGCCGGCCGCCGAGAGGCCGCGCACGCTCTCCCACAGCCGGCGCCTCGAGCGCGCGTCCATGCCGGCGGTGGGCTCGTCCAGAAAGACCAGCTCCGGATGTCCCGCCAGGGCCAGGGCGAAGAGGACGCGCTGGTTCTGCCCGCCGGAGAGCCGGCCGACCCGTCGATCCTGAATCTCGCCGAGCCCGGCGACCTCGATCAGCTCGCGGACCGGCGCCGGCCGTGGATAGTAGGAGCGGAAAAGGTCTATCTGCTCACGGACGGTGAGAGTCGGCGCTACGCCGGAGGCCTGGAGCATGGCGCCCAGGCGTCGCCTAACCGCCATGCTGCGCGGGTCGCCCCCGAGCACGTGAACGCTGCCCGCGTCGGGACGAAGCAGGCCCAGGAGGAGCGAGATCGCGGTGGTCTTGCCGGCGCCGTTGGGCCCGAGAAGGGCTAAGACCTCGCCGCGCCGGACGGCGAGGTTGATGCCGCGCAGGGCTTGGACATCGCCGTACCTCTTGCGGACTCCGCTCAGGGCGGCGGCGGCGGTATCGTCAGCGTCAGGGGGGCGCGTGTGAGCTTTCGGCACGGCGGCGTCTCCTCGGGGCCCCGGATCGTCTCGGGGCCCGCTGTGGCTCCGCCGGGAGGCATTCCCGGCGGTGAGGAGAGCGTGGCAGCTGCGCCGATCGCTCGGTAGTGGCGGGCGTCAGGTCTTGGCGGTGACAAATGTCAGGCGGTCCGGCCGCCTTCTAGCCCTTGAGGGCGCCCAGCTAGCCGTTCAGGGCGTCCAGCTCTTCGCCGATCCTCTCGGCCTCGGCCGTGAGCTGGGCGTAGAGCGGAATCTTGCCGCTGCGCTGGGCGTCGCGGGCTTCCTCGAGCTTCTGCGCGTAGGCTTTTTCGAGCTTCTTCTTGGGGTCGGATTTTAGAAAACCAAACATGGGAACTCCGTTCACGAGCAGGGGGAAGTGAGGGCGGCGCGGGGCGCCGGGGATGATCTGCGGGAAGCGCCCGTCGGGGCGCGAGCAAAGCTTCGCCCCCCGCCCGGCCCTGGATGCCTTCGCCCCGGCGCTGCCGCCGGTCTCCGGGGGCCGGGGCGCGTGGTAGCTTGCAAGCCGCGCGCGGCACGAGCCCTGGCGCCAGGCGATGAGGAGAAGAGCGTTCGATGGATCATTTGAGCCCCGAGGAATTTCGCCGCCGCGGCCATGAGGTCGTGGATTGGATCGCTAGCTATCTAGAAAAAGTAGAGAGCCTGCCGGTGCTCTCCCAGGCCCAGCCCGGCGATCTACGCCGGCGGCTGCCGGAGAGGCCGCCCGAAAGCGGCGAGAGCTTCGACGCCGTGATGCGCGATCTCGACGCGCTGATCGTGCCCGGCATCACCCACTGGCAGTCGCCCAACTTCTTCGCCTATTTCCCCACGAACGGCTCGCCGACCTCGATTTTGGGCGAGCTGCTCTCGGCCGGGCTGGGGGTGCAGGGCATGCTGTGGGCCACCAGCCCGGCGTGCACCGAGCTTGAGACCCACATGATGGATTGGCTGGTCGATCTTCTGGGCCTGCCCGAGAAGTACCTGTCGACCGGCGCCGGCGGCGGGGTCATTCAGGACTCCGCCTCGAGCGCTACTCTCTGCGCGCTGCTCGCCGCCCGCGAGCGGGCCACCGGCGGGCGCAGCAACGCCGCGGGCTGCGACGGCCGGCTGGTGGCCTACGCCTCCGACCAGGTGCATTCCTCGATCGAGAAGGCCTGCATGATCGCCGGCATCGGCCGCGACCAGCTGCGCAAGATCGAGGTCGACGACGCCTTCGCCCTCTCGCCCGGGGCCCTCGAGCGGCAGATGGCGGCCGACCGCGCCGCCGGCCTGGTGCCTTTCTTCGTGTGCGCCGCGGTGGGATCCACCTCCTCCATGGCGATCGATCCGGTGCGCGAGATCGCCCGCGCGTGCGCCGAATACGGCGCGTGGCTGCACGTCGATGCCGCCATGGCCGGCACGGCCGCCCTCTGCCCCGAGTTTCGCGAGTCGCTCCACGACGGGGTTGAGCTGGCCGAGAGCTATACCTTCAACCCCCACAAGTGGATGTTCACCAACTTCGACTGCAACGCCCTCTTCGTGGACGACCGCCAGGCCCTGGTTTCCGCGCTCTCCATCCTGCCCGAATATCTGCGCAACTCGGCCACGGGCACGGGCGAGGTGATCGACTACCGCGATTGGCAGATTCCCCTCGGCCGGCGCTTCCGCGCCCTGAAGCTGTGGATGGTGATCCGCCACTACGGCCGCGAGGGCCTGCAGCGGCACGTGCGCGAGCACGTGGAGCTAGCGCGGCGAATGGCGGAGTGGGTGGAGGGCAGCGAGCACTTCGAGCTGGTGGCGCCTCGCCAGCTGAGCCTGGTGTGCTTTCGGCACGTGGCCGGCGACGGGCTCACCGAGCGCCTGATGCACGAGCTGAACGCCGAGGGATCGATCTACCTCACCCACACCAAGCTGAACGGCGCCTTCACCCTCAGACTCTCGATCGCCCAGTGGCAAACCCGAGAATCCCACGTGCGGCGCGCCTGGGGCCTTTTGGAGTCGAAGGCCGCCGAGCTGGCGGCCCTCGTGTGAGGCGGTGCCGGGTCCCGAGTTCCCCGCCCCCGGCGCGCCGGGACTGAGCCTCGAGGAGGCCGTCCACCGCGCGTCGGCGTCCTCGGCCTCGCTCCTTGAGGCGGCCGAGAATCTGCTCGCTACCGCGCCCCTCGCAGAGGTGACGGCGGCGGCCGCGCGCCAGCTCTTCAGGCCCGCCGAAGAGGAGGCGCTGATCGACTGGTTCGCCCGCTTCCTGACCGTGCGCGACGGTCTTTGGGAGGTGCTCTCGGAGCTGGTCGGCGCCCACGACGACGGCGAGATCGATCGCTTCTTCGAGCCGGGGGAGCAAAGCTGGTGGCAGGACGAGCTTCTGTGGCGCACCTTCGTGCTGGGCTACGGCGCCACCTGCGCCATCGTGCGGCTCGACCGCTATCTGCTCGAAACCCTGGCCACCGGCAGCGTGACCCAGCGCAAGCTCAACCAGGGGGACGCCGAGCGACGCATCCCGCGCAAGCGCTTTACCGTCATCTTCGAGAGCTTCACGGACCCGCAAACCGCCCTGGTGCTCGACCAGGCGATCGAGACCCGGCAGCGCCATCGCGACCTCTTCCGGGATTCGGCGTCCGACCCGCTGCTCGCCCCGACCCTCGCCCGCCTGCCGTGGCTCGAGCACGCCCTGGACCGCAGCAAGAGGCGGTTTCTCCGCCTGCTGGTGCGCTACCAGCGGCACGCTCTCCTCCGCCGTCTGGCGACCCTGCGCGAGCACGGCTTTTTCCAGGCCGCGGAGTCCTCGGGCCGGGTGATCTCCGAGATTCAGGATCGCTGGCAGCCCAAGCGCGTGAGCGACGAGGTGAGGGGCAGGCTCGAGGCGCTGCTGCGGCCCGGGGACGTGCTGATCACCCGTCACGAGCGGGCGCTCACCAATCTCTTCCTGCCCGGCTTCTGGCCCCACGCCGCGCTCTACACCGGCACCGAGCGCGACCGCCGCCGGCTCGGCGTCGAGCTCGATGCGCTCCGGCGCGCGCGCTGGAGCGGCACGCGGCGTACCCTCGAGGCGCTCAAGGACGGCGTCCGCTTTCGCCCCCTGGAGGAGACCCTGGCGGTCGACGCCGTGGCCGCGCTGCGCCCACGCCTCTCCCCGGAAGCGATCGCCGTCGGCCTGGCCCGCGCGGCCGGCCACGAGGGCAAGGGCTACAACTTCGACTTCGACTTCTTCCGCTCCGATCGCCTGGTCTGCACCGAGGTGATCTACCGCGCCTACGACGGCCTCGAGAACTTCGAGATTCCGCTCCAGGAGCGCGCCGGCCGTCCGACCCTGTCGGCCGAAGACCTGCTCGACCTGGCGTTTGAGGACGGCGGCCGTCTCTTCGAGGTGGTGGCGGTTTTCGGCGCGCCGGGAGCCCCGGACCTCGTGGTCGGCGAGGACGCCCGGGAGCCCCTGCGCGCCAGCTATCGGGATCCGGCCTGAGGCGCGGTCTCGAGAAGCGCGTGGACCCGGCGCGCTGTTTCTGCGGCCTCCGTTCCTCCTTCGAGGGATCGGCGAGTTTTTCGGCGGGCTTGGCGCGTAGAAGCTCTGGATTTCGCCGTCGGGCCTTGACGGGCTGGTTGGTGAGTGCTAAAAAATTAGCCGCCGGCTAAAAATTTCGC
>JBCCLG010000103.1:0-10721 GCA_039027015.1 Acidobacteriota bacterium
CCGAAATCGAGGCGCTCGCCGATGGCTCGCGCCTGCCCCTGCGGCTCGACGACGCCATCGCCCTCGCCCTCGCCCGTCAGCTCGACGTAGGTCTCGGCCGGCTCGACTGGCTCGAAGCCGTGCAGGGCGTCGTACAGGCAGAGTCGCAGTACGACCTCGAGCTGATCGCGGAGGCCGAGGCCAGCTCCGAGCGCAGCCTGTCGAGCGATTCCCTGGCCGGCTCGGACATCAGCGTCGATGAGGCGCAGAATCTCGTCCTGCGGCTCTCGACCCTGCTGCCCACGGGCGGCCGCGTGCAGCTGAGCCTGCCCAACGACCGCGAGGTCACCAACTCCCGCTTCGCGTCGTTCAATCCGGGGTACCGCTCGAACCTCACGCTGACCCTGACCCAGCCGCTTCTCCGGGGCTTCGGCCGCCGGGCCACCGAGCGACCTCTCCGCCTGGCGCGCGCCCGCGTCGCGCTCTCCCTGCGCGATTTCGAGACCCAGGTCATCGAGGTGCTGAGGGAGGTCGAGTCCCAGTACTGGAGCCTGGTGGCCGAGCGCGCGCAGAGGGACGTGGCGGAGCAGGCGCTGCGCCTCGCCGAGGAGCTGCACGAGCAGAACCGAATCCGGGTCGACGTCGGAACGCTGGCGTCCTTCGAGCTGCTCGAGAGCGAGGCGGGCATCGCCACCCGACAGGAGGAGCTGCTGAGCGAGCGGGCCAGCGTGCGCGACGCCCAGGATCGGCTGATGAGCGCCTTGGGCCTTCGCGACCTCGACCTGTGGAACCTCGAGGTGGTGCCGGAGACCCGGCCGGAGGTCGAGTTCGCCGAGATCGACCTCAGGCGGGCGGTGACCTCCGCCCTGGCGCAGCGTCCCGAGATGCGCCGGCAGCGGCGGGAGATCCTCGACCAGGCCGACGAGGTCGAGTTTCGCAGGCAGGCCCTGCGCCCGCAGCTCGACCTCGAGGTCGGCTACGGCCTGAGCGGCCGGGGCGGCGACTTCATCGACCGGGACTTTCTCACCGGCGAGATCCTCGAGACTCGACCCGGCGGCTATCAAGACGCCCTCGATCAGCTGGCCGGGGGGCAATTCTCCTCCTGGCGGGCGGGCCTCACCCTCACCCTGCCGCTCCAGAACCGCGCCGCCAAGGCCGAAGCCTCGCGCGCGCGGCTCGAGGCCTCCCGGCGAGGCATGCGCCTGCGGGCTCTTGAGATCGAAATCATCCGCGAGGTGCGAGAGAACGCCCGCGCCCTGGAAACTTCCCGCGAGGCGATCCTCACCGCCCGCGCCTCGGTCGCCCTCGAGGAAAAGGCCCTCGACGCGGAAAAGCTCCGCCATTTAAGCGGACTGTCGACCAGCTTTCGGGTTCTCGAGCAGCAGGAAGACCTCACCGCGGCGCGCAACCGCGAGGTCACCGCCGTCACCAACTACCGGCGCGCCCTGATGGAGTTCGAGCGCAGCGCGGGCAGGCTTCTCACGAGGCATCGCATCGAGATCACCGAGGACGCCGCCGCCTCAAAGAGCGCCTCAATAGGCGCCGCGGACGCGGCCGAACCGGACTCCAGCGTCTCGGCGCGCGCCTACTTTGGGCCCATCGGCCGGTAAAGCGCTCGGGGCGTGAAACCTCCCGGGCGGTATACCGTATCCCTCACAATGTGAGGGGAAGAGCCCTCACGGCCCAATCCGCCCATAAGCCCTCGCTCCGGGCCAGCGCCCGAGGCGATACGGCGCCCCGAGGTGCGCGTGTCCGAGAATCCAGCGCCAGCCAAGACCCCGCTCAAGCTCGTCAAGGGCACCGTCGACGTCATGATCCTCAAGGCGCTCTCGCGGGGCGCCCATCACGGCTACGGCGTCTCCCAGTGGCTCCGGGAGCGCTCTGAGGGCGAGCTGGAGCTGGAGGACGCCGCGCTCTACCAGGCCCTGCACCGGCTCGAGGGCAAAGACCTGATCGCCAGCGAGTGGGGCCTTTCAGAGAACAACCGGCGCGCCAAGTTCTATCGGCTGACCGGGGCCGGGCGCGCCGCGCTGGCCCGGGAAACCGCTTTTTACCGACGCTATGTCGAGGTCGTGCTGCGCGTTCTCGACGCCAGGGCCGGCGGCTGAGCCGAGGGGCGATCCGGTGGCTTGGGGCTCAAGGAACGGCGAAGGACCCGGCGTGCGCGAAAAGGGCGGGCGGCGGCAATTCCGATTTCCGTGGCGCAGCCTCGGGCAAATCCACCGGGAGGTCGATGAGGAGCTTCTCTTCCACATCGAATCCCACGTCGAAGACCTGCGGCGAAGCGGGCTCGACGAGGCGGAGGCGCGGCGGAGGGCGCACCGGCGCTTCGGTGATTTAGAGGGCGCAAGGCGCTCCCTCAAGGCTGCCGGCAGGCAGCGAGAAAAACTCCTCAGGAGGCATTTGATGGTCGACGACTTTCTGCGAGACATCCGCTACGCCACGCGCTCGCTCGCCCGCAGCCCCGGCTTCACCCTCACCGCCGTGGTGGTGCTCGCCCTGGGAATCGGCATCAACTCGGCGATTTTCAGCATCGTCAACATGCTCCTGATGCGGCCGACTCTGGTTGAAGATCCGTCGGGCCTGGTCGCGGTGTATTCCCAAGATACCGAGCAGCCCGAATCGTGGAGCTCCTTCTCGTACCCGACCTACGCCGATATGCGGCAGCAGAGCGACGTCTTCCAAGACCTCGCCGCCTTTACCATCTCGCTGGTCGGCGTGCGCGAGGGAGATACCACCGAGCGGGCGATGGCCGGCCTGGTGTCGTCCAACTACTTCTCCACCCTCGGCGTGCCGATCCAGCGAGGGCGCGTGTTCAGCGCCGAAGAGGAAGATCCGGCAAGCGGCGCCGCCGTCGCCCTGGCGAGCGCGGGTTTCGCCCGCCGCAGGGGCGGAGACGTGCTCGGGGAAACGGTGATCGTCAACAACGTGCCGATCACCGTGGTCGGCGTGACCCCGGAAGGCTTCACCGGCACCACCGCCCTGATCGCACCCGACCTTTGGCTGCCCCTCGGCCTCTTCAATCAGGTCGCCTCGCTGCCGGGAAGCTCGGACACAAGAAGCCTGGGCGACCGCGACAGCACCCAGCTGATGCTCTTTGCGCGCTTCGCCTCCGGTCTCGACCACGAGGCCGCCGCGCCGCGTCTCGAAGCCCTCGCCGAGCGCCTGGAGAAGGCCTACCCCGGGAGCCTCGAGAACCAGCGCTTTATCACCGGCAAGATCCCCCGCCTCTCCCTCTCCACGGCGCCCAACGACGAGAGCATGCTGACGGCGCCCGCTCTTCTGGTCATGGCCATGGGCGGCATCGTCCTGCTGCTCGCCTGCCTCAACCTGGCCAATATGTACCTGGCCCGCGGCGCGACGCGACGGGTGGAGCTGGCCATTCGCCTCTCTCTCGGCGGCGGCCGCCTGAGGCTCTTGCGTCAGCTGATCAGCGAGGGGCTCGTGCTCTCCCTGCTCGGCGGCGCCGGCGGTCTGCTTCTCGCCCACCTCGGCACGCGCTGGATGCTCGCCTCGATATCCGGCTTGAGGCCCCTGGGCATCAGCCTGATCTTCAACGTCACCCCCGACCTCAGGGTCTTCGCTGCAACCCTCGCCTTCTGCCTGCTGGCGACCGTTCTCGCCGGGCTCGGGCCGGCGTGGAAGCTCGCCTCCGGAGACGTTCTCGAGGGCCTGAAGGAAACCTCCGGGCAGAGCCTCTCGGGCGGCGGCCGGCGTATCCTGGTGCCGCGCAACGCGCTGGTGATCGGGCAGATCGCCCTCGCTCTTACCCTGCTCAGCGCCGGCGGTCTCTTCATGCGCGGCGCCGTCGCCGCCGCCCAGCAGTCGCCCGGGTTCTCCATCGAGCGCGGCGTCCTCGCGGAGGTCGACACAGGTATCGTGGGATACGACCCGGACACCGCCCGCGCGACCCTCGGCCGCCTGATGCGCGAGATCAGGGCCGTGCCGGGCGTCGAGGCCGCGAGCTTCACGTCGATCGTTCCCCTGGGGCCGATCACCATGATGGAGCAGGTTTCCCTGCCGAACAGCGGCGATGAGGCCGACACCGTGGCGGCCCACCACTACACCCTCGCCGAGGACTATTTTGCGTCCCTGGACCTGCCCATCCTGCGCGGCCGAGACTTCACCTCGGCCGAGGTCTTCGACGAGGAGCAGGCCGCTGTCGCGATCATCGACGAACCGCTCGCCGCCAGGCTGTGGCCCGACGTCGAGAGGCCGGCGGACCAGGCCCTCGGCCGCTCGGTGCAGATGGGCACCACGGAAAGCGGCGAGGCGCAGTTTGTGGAGATCGTGGGAGTCGTGCCGGGAGTCCAGCATCAGATTTGGGACGACGAGCCGCCGCCCCATATTTACGAGCCGTACGGGCAGAACGCCGCCGCCAGCGTATCCCTTCAGGTTCAGGTTGCCGAAGGGCTCGGCGACGGCCGCAGCCAAATGCTGCAGAATCTCCGCGAGACCATCCGCAGGGTCGATCCCGAGCTGCCGGTTCTCAGCCTCAAGACCCTCGAGGATCACCGGCAGGAGAATCTCTTCCTGTGGCTGGTCAGCGCCGCCGCCCGCTTTTTCTCGGTTATCGGAGGGCTCGCTCTGGTGCTCGCCCTGGTGGGCGTCTACGGGGTCAACGCCTTCGTGGTGGCGCGCCGCACCCGCGAGATCGGGATCCGCATGGCCCTGGGGGCCACGCGCGGCGAGGTCGTGGGGCAGATGCTGCGCGAGAATCTCCGCCTGACCTTCGGCGGCCTGGCGCTCGGCGGTGTCCTCGCTTGGCTGACCGCCAAGGCGCTCAGCGCGCTGATCTTCCAGGCGAGCGGCGAGGCCCCCGCGGTCATGGCGGTCGCCGCCCTGCTACTGGCGGGCACCGCCACCGTCGCCGCTCTGGTTCCCGCCCGTCGGGCCGTGCGCGTCGAGCCCGTCCAGGCCCTGCGCCAGGAGTAGAGGGGCGAGCGGCTAGCCGCGCTGCTCGAGGGCCTGCCGAATCGCCCCCGGGTTCTCCTCCGACCACGAGCGCACCGCGGCCCGGCCGCGCTTCGCCCCAGCCCGGTGAGCGCATGCTCAACCTGGGGCGGGCGCGTCGGGTAGCCGAGGTCGCCTCGCGGGCGATCACTCCTCGGAGAAAGCCTCTCGGGGAGAGACGCCCAGGGCCCGCCGGGTCGGCAGCCAGCAGGCGAGCAGGCCGACGCCTACCAGGAGCAGGGTCACGCCGGGAAGCTCCCAGTTGCCCGCGAGGGGCAGGTCGCGATCGATCCGCGACAGGCCGAGGAGCAGCCAGCGCGCCAGCAGGCCGCCCGCGAGCGCTCCGAGGGCGAGCTGAATCAGCGCCCACCGGGAGATCAGGGTAAAGATCTCCCGGGGCGTCGCGCCGAGCGCCACCCGAACGCCAATTTCGGCGGTCCTAGCTCCGACCACCAGGGAAGTGAGAACAAAAAGCCCCACCAGCGAAAGCACCAGCGCACCGCCGCCGAGCGTGGTCAGGCTGCCGGTCCAGGCCACCATCGAGACGAAAGCATCCCGGCCAACCTGCTCGAGGGGCGCGGGGGGAAGGAGGATGATCTCCGGGTTGACCTCGGCGACCGCCTGGCGCACGCGCACCGCGTAGGACGAGGGCGGGCCCTCGACTCGCACGGCGAGGGAGATGGGCCGCACCGACCGCATCGGCAGAAAGAAGCCGCCGCCCTGCTCGGGGTTGAAGAGGCTCATCCCGAGGTTCGGAACGAGGCCGATGATTTCGTGCCACGGGCCCTCTTCGCTTCTCTCCCCGAGAACCCGGATTCTTCGACCGAGGGGCTGGGCGCCGCCCAGATATTGATCGACGAAGAGCTGGTTCACCACGGCGACCGGCGCCGCCCCCCCGAGAAGATCTCTCTGCTCGATCAGCCGACCCGCCAGGGGCTCGATGCGCAGGGTCTCGAAGAAGCCCGGCCGCACGTGAACCCCGTGCATCGAGGCGGTCGCGCCCTCAGCCTGCGCTCCAGCGCCTTCTACCTCGGCCCAAACCTTGCCGGCTTCGCCGCTACCCGGAAGCCAGCTGGCGCCGCCCGCGCTCTCGACTCCGGGAATGCGGCGCACCCTCTCGAGGCTCTGCCTCCACATCTCGGCGTCGTGGTCGCGTCTCTCCTGCGCGGTGCGGCCGTCGTTCAGGGAGTCTACTCCCCACCATTGCGCGGTCAGGATCTCTCCTCGAGGCAGGCCCAGATCCGGATTCCAGTGGCTCCAGGCTCCCCTCCCGGTGACCAGAGCGGCGCTCACCAGAGCCACCGCCAGCGCCATCTGGACCACCGTCAAGAGGCCCGAGAAGCGCCCCAAGGCGGACCGACCCCCGCGCGAGGCGGCCTGGAGCGTCGCCTGGGGCGCCGGCCGGGTTGTCCACAGGGCGGGCGCCAGTCCGGCGGCCAGAATCAGCGCCAGCACCACCCCCGCCGCGGCCGCGGCGACGCGGGAGTCGAGCGACATGGTGATCCAGGAGCCGAGGCTCTCACCCTCCGAGGACGCCAGGAGGCGCGCTAAAAACCAGCGCGTCAGGCCGAAGCTCAGGCCGGCCGCCGCGCAGACCACGAGGGCAACCTCGAGCAGCTGCTGCGTCACCAGACGGCTCCTGGTGGCGCCCAGGGCGGCGCGCAGGGCCAGCTCCCGCGAGCGCTCCAGGAAGCGAACCAAAAAGAGGTTGCCCACGTTGAAGGCCATCACCAGGAGAATCAGCAGCGCCACGCCCATCAGCACGCTGAACAGCCTCATCTCGCTCGAGCTGAGCACCTGGCTCAGAGGCCGGGCGACCCACGCGAATCCGGCACCCTCCTTGGGGCCGTCCACATCCTCAGAAACCAGGGCTGCCGCTCGCTCCAGCTCGGCGAGCAGAGTCTTTTTCGAAGCGCCGTCCGGGAGCCTTCCGAACAGACCGAACCTCTCGGTAGTCCGGGGGCTCTCGCCGATCCATTCAGACTCCGGGAGCGGAATCCAGAGGTCCGGCGCGCCGAGGATTTGAAAGTCGTCGGGCACCACGCCGACCACCTGCCGCTCGACTCCCGCCAGGTTGAAGGTTCCGAGCGCACCCTCAGGGCCGGCGCCGCTGCCCTCGAGCGATCTCCACAGGCCCTCGCGCAGCATCACCGCGGGCGGCGCTCCGGGAGAGGCGTCCTCGAGGGTCAAAAGACGCCCGGCAACGGGCGCAACCGGGAGGTAGCGCAGGGCCTCTGGAGCGAGGAGGCACGCGTCGAGCTGCTCGATCTCGCCCGAGCGATGGGCTAGATACAGGCTTTCATAGCGGTGCGCCGCCAAGAACTCGAGGCTCTTCGCCTCCTCCCGCAGAACCTCGATGGTCCGGGGGGGAGCCAGAAAAAGGCCGCCGCTCTGCATTTCCGCCTCGATCCTCAGAAGCGTTCCTTCGCCCTCGTAGGGCGGGCGAGAAAAGAGCAGACCGTTCACGAAGGTCAAACCCACGAGCACCAGGCAGAGCGCCGCGGTCAGAACCCCCAGCGCCGTCAGGTTGAGGAGCGGCCGCTTTCGCGTCAGCCGCAGCGCCAGCTTGAGATCCAGGCCCAAGCCCCCGAAGCCGAGGAGCTGGTCCCGTGCGGGCTCCAGCAGCTCTCGCAGGCGCTCTTTCAGGAGATAGATCGCGGTGACCAGGGCATCGCCCAAAGCCCTGGCGGCCGCGAACCGGGAAGAGTCAAGCTCGAGGTACTCCCGGTGCAGCTCCTCGAGATCGCCCACCAGGTCCTCCCGGCGGTCTCGCTCCGCCAGCAAGCACACCAGCCAGCGAGCGAAGCGCAGCATCGGGGAGTTCATTTCTCCTCCAGGGCCTGCTCCAGGCCGCTCCACATATCCTCCAACACGCCGCGGGCGCTGCGCACCGCGGCAAGCCCCGCGGGCAAGAGCCGAACGTGACGGCGGCGCTTGCCGCCCCTCTCCTCCCGCGGATCGGCAAGCCACGACTCCACCAGGCCCTTCTTCTCGAGCCTCTGCAGCGTGACGTAGGCGGCGGCGCGCTGGACGGATCGGCCGGAGCGGCTTCGGATTTCCTCCACGACCGCTAGGGTGTGGGCCCGCGAGGGCCCAAGGCGCAGGACCGCCAGAAGCACGATCAGCTCAAATTCTCCCAGGTTTTCTCGACCCATCGCTGCCGATCTCCTATTAAAGTATCAATGTTACTTTAATGATACGCGGGTGCCCCTGGAAAGTTCACGGCTCCGCGCAGAGCCGCCAGGCCGGGCCGCAGCAGCTGCGCTCCGCAGTTTCGCCCGTGCTGAATCGAGTTCCGCGGCCGTCCTCAACTCATTCTTGACAAACAGGACTTAAAAGGTCCAGAATCTTCAGGGATATCCGGGAAAGGCTCGCTTCGGAGTCTGCGCTCTCAGGCTCGGCCAGCGCGTAGACGTGGCGCAGCCCTCACCGCCGAATCAGCTCGGCTCAAAAGACGCTCCTATCTCGCGGCTTCTCTTCCCGACGCGCGGCCGCGCGGCGCGACCTCGTGAAGCCGTCCGCTTCGGAAGCCGAGACGCGCGCTTGAGCTGGATTCTCCCGCTGTCCGGCGGTTCATCCGAACCGCGAATCCGACCCCTTCACGAGCCCCAGGAGCCGCGTTCATGTGTCACACGATCACCCCTGAATTCCCCGGACACGAGCCGAAGCGGGAGCTTCAGCATCCGGCGGGCAAGATCGTGCAGTGCCTCGGCTGCAGCTCGGTGGGGGTTGAGTTCAAGACCTCCTACATGACCTTTCCAGCGGAAGAGTTTCCAACCTTCGTGCGATGGTTCGAAGCCTTGGAGTGGCGGGAGGCGAACGCCGAAGGAGGCCGGCTGCGCATCAAGGTTCGCCGCGACTCCGCCATGATGCTCTCGCTATCGCGCCGCGAGCTGGGCAGCCTGGTCGAGCTTCTGTCGGCCGGTTTGGAATGGGTCACGAGCGCCGTCGTGTCCCCCGACGGCAGCTGCCCGGGCCTGCTTTCTTTCGAGACCTCGTCGACGATCCACTGAGTTCACCCGACTGAGCCGTGCCCGTGAACCCACGCCTTTCTCGATCCGCCTTCGTGCGGCAGACGCGGGATGCCCGCGAGGGCCGATCCCAGGTCCCGATCGATTCCTGGGCAGGAATCTTCGCCTCCGGGGTGCCTCAAGCTAAGAAATCGGTTACCATCGAAACCAAGGCGGCGCTGCGGCCTCAAACACCGCTGCGCCCGGCCATAGCCCGGAGGACGTTCCGACAAGCCTCATCGGTGCGAGTACATCCAGCGATTCCCTTCCGGGGAATGACGCTTTCACCGGCGCGTCCGCCGCATTTTAGGCCGCTCCGTGAGGAAGGCGATCAGCCGCTGCGGCCGCCGCGTGCACCTACCTCGCCCGCGGCCCTCGGTGTCTTTGCCGCCTGCTCCCGTCCCGCCGGTCTCACTCAAGCCTGAGCTTCGCCTTGAATCATCGCTTCCCTGAACCCCAAACTCCGTGATCGACCACCTCCCTCCTCTGCTCTTCCTGCTCTCCGCGAGCTTCTGCCTGGGCGCCGCGCACTATCCGGTCCGGGCGCGGGCTCTCGCCGCGAACAGGCGACCGGCAGCCAAAGCCGCCGGCTGGCTGATGCTCGCAGGGTCCTTGACGCTCTTTGCGGGGTCCTGGGGCCTCGAGGTAGGAGCGGCGTGGTTCCTGCTGTGGCTGGGCCTCGCGACGATGGCCGCGACCGCCTGGCTGAGCGTGCGCCCGGCACAGGTGCCGTGGCTCGCCGGACTGCTGGCCGCCTGCGGCCTCGCCGCGTGGATCCTGCCGCGGATTCCGGCCCTCGGCTGATCGCCCCCTGCAAGAGCGCGCCCGCATCCTCGACCCCAACTCTCTTCACCGCTTCAAAACCTTGAGCACCGCCAAACCAGAACCCCGTCATGCGCCGGCCGCCGGCCGCCCCGCGATCAGCCCCGCCACGGGCAGCGCGGCGCTGGTGGGCGGCACCGTTCTGGCCTTCCTGGTCGGCCTGGCGGTCACGGTCTTCGTGCCGGGCCACGACGGGCTCGACGAAGCCTTTCTCGGCGGCCTGGCGGTGCTCGTGACCTGGCCGATAGCGATCCTGTGGATTCTGTTCGCGACCTCCGGGCGAGCCGCCTGGAAGAGGGTGCTCGTTCCGGGCGCCTTTCTCCTCGTCGCCGACCTGGCCGGGCTTCTGGCCTGATCCGGTGCCCTCGACGCCCATGAAGAAGCTCGGCCCACTCCGCCTGACCCGCGACTCCATCCAGCGGTTCTACGACATCCATTCGTGGACCGGCGTCGCGACGGGCCTGGCGCTCTTTATCTGCGTGTGGAGCGGCAGCGTCGCCCTCTTCGAGCACGATCTGGTGACCTGGGAGCGCCCGCAGACGCGCTTCGCCGCGGGCCAAACGCCTCTGGGCGTCGACGCCCTGATCGGCCGCGCGCTGGCCCACGTGGACTCCCGGGCGCTCGACGCCGAGGCCGATTTCTTCGTCGAGCTGCCCCACGAGGGCAGCCCCGGGATGGTCTTTCGATCCTTCCAGGAGGGTGAAACCGCCAGGCTTCACCTCGATCCCGCCAGCGGAGCCGTTCACGAGAGCGCCGGCGACACAGCCTTCGCGTTCCTCACCCACCTGCACACCGACCTCCATCTGCCGGCGCCGTTCGGCCGCTATTTGGTCGGCCTGCTGGGCATCGTTCTGATGGTCTCGCTGATTTCCGGAATGCTGACCCATTCTAGGGTCGTCAAAGACATCTTCCTGCTGCGCTGGCGCCGCAGCCGCCGCCTGACCCTCAGCGACCTTC
>JBCCLG010000104.1:0-10702 GCA_039027015.1 Acidobacteriota bacterium
GACGCACGACGCACGACGCAGGGCGGCAGGGCGCGCGACGCAGAACGCGTGACGCAGGGCAGCGGGAAGAAGGACGCGGGAGGAAGGACGCGGGACGAAGGACGAAGTTGGGGGCGGCGGGCCGAGGCTTGGGAGCGTAGCGGAAGATATTGCGCTTGGGAGAGTAGGTGGCGGTCTCCGACTGGAGATCCTCGAGGCGCACGTGCTCGATTTTCTGACTGGTGATCTGGGCCGTCTGGGCGATGCGGCGGCTGGTTTCCTGGGTGGTGCTCAGGCCTTCGATCCAGCTCGAGACGGCCGGCACCACAAGCCGCCACACGCCGAAGGCAACCAGGATCACCACCAGGACGGCGAGGATCTTCTTCTGCTGCTCCTGGTTTTCCTGCTCGCTCATTCCTCTTCCTCGCCTTCCTCTGGAGCCGCGGCGCCCTCCTTCTCACCGTCGACGCCCTCCTCACCGTCGGCGCCCGCCGCCGCGGGCCGGGTTTCACCGCCGGTCGCCACGCCGCGGCGCGAGGTCGCGCTGGCCGCGGCCAGGCGCTCCTGAGCGGAGAACTCGCCCTCCTGGAAGAGGGTCGAGAGCGAGAGTCGGATCTTCAGCCGAGGCTCGCCCGAGCCTTGGCCGGCGCCCTGGGCGTCGCCCAGGGTGACCGACTGGAGGGTGACGAATTGGTCGGTCAGCTCCAGCAGATTGATGAAGCGCCTGAGCTGCTCGTAGGTGCCCTCGACGGCGAAATTCACGTTCCGCCGATTGAGGCCGTAGGCCTCCACCGGGCTCTCGGGATAGGCGAAGCTCTTGGGATCCATACCCGCCTGCCGCGCCCGCGTTCGGATATCTCGGAGCATCCGCGTGAAGCGCTCCCCCTCCACCCCGAAATACTCCTCGTAGAGCACCCCGGTCGCCTCTTTCTGCCTCTCGAGGGCGCGGGTGAAGCGCTCCGCCTTCTCCCGCTCCTGGCGCAGCTCCTCGAGGTCGGACGCCTGCTCTTCGTAGATGCGCTCGAGGGAGACGACCCGGTCTGAGAAGAACGCCTGGTAGAAGACGAGAAGCAGCAGGTTGAAAACGACGAAGACGAGGGGAACCAGCCACTTGAGCGGCCTCTCGCGCCACGCGATCCACCAATCCCTCATATCGCCAGGCCCTCCCGAACCGAGGGCCACATCCGGGGCCAGAACGTGGCCCGATCGCGCGGGCTCGCGGCCGCGCGGGCGGCCGCAGAGGGGGGCCGCTCGGCGCCGAGAGCCTCCGCGGGCCTCGACGCCAGGGCCCAAGGCTGCTCGGACTCGGGGGCCAGCCCGCCGAAAACGGAGGCGAGCACAGGCAGCCGGCGGAAATCCGCGCTCGAGCCCAGCCACAGGCCCGAGGGTAGATCATCGAGAACCTCCCGGGTCGAGCTAAAGGCTCCGCGCGCCCGCTCGAGACCGGCGTGCTCGGCGAAGAGCTGATCGAGCGCCGTCGCCCCTCGGGAGCGCGAACGCGGCGGCACGGCGTTCCGCGGCATCCATTCGAGAGAGCCGAGCAGGCGCGGTGAGCCCGAGGCCACGGGCTGCGCGGGCTCGGGTCGATCGACAGACCCTCGACCCGCCGCCGGCCGCCGGGGGGTGGTGGTGGCGGGGGGAGTTGGATCGGGCTCAAAAGAGCCCGACTCGACCGACGGGCTTCTCGAGGCGCCGACCGGCGCCGGCTCGCGGCCCGCTTCCTGAGGCGCGGGCTGGCCCACCACGGCGCCGCCCCGAACGCCGCGGGGCGCTACTGAAACCCTCGACGGGCGGCGGCCGCGGGCGGTCTCTTCGCCCCGCTCGCGAGCCTCTGGCTCTCGAGTTCCCAGCTCCCGCGCATCCTCCAGGGGCCTGAGGGAGCCGTCGCGGCTCGAGGCGCCGTTCCGCTGGCGCTCGGCCACCTCGTCGGCCCGCTGCTGAACCCGGCGACGGCGCTCTTCGAGGGTGTCGCGGGCCGAGCCGGGCCCCGGACGCTCGATCCCGCGGCCGCGGGCGGCGAAGGACGCGTCGTCCTCGGGGTCGGGAGCGGTCTCAGCGGTGACGGCGCCCCGTAGAGAGCCCTCGAGGCCCACGCCGCCGCCGTCGCCCTCGGCCGGCGGCTGGCCGGCGGCGAGATCCTGCTCGCCTTCCTCGGGCGGCAGCTCTTCGATGCGCACGGGAAAGACCTCGCGCTCCGGGGTCAAGTAGACGGCGTCGATATCGAATTCGACGACGCCATCGCGCCCCGCTTCGCTGTTGAGATCTGGATCGAGAAAAGACTCATGACCGTACAGGCGATCGACCAGGTCGAAGAACGCCTCCTCGTTACGGGCGACGCCCCTCAAGGTCAAAGTCACCCGCTCGCGCTCGCTTTCGGGCTCCTGGGCCACCGCCCTCCGAGAGTCGGCGGCCTGATCCGCGGAGGAGGACGCGTTGCCCGAACGCCGCTCGCGGTCGCGCCGCCGGGCTTCGCGCGCGGTGGTCGCCCGCGAAGACCGGCGCCGCACCTGCCGCTGGGGATCGACGGAGAGGTTGATGTCGGGCTGGACGTTGAGCAGATAGACGTCGCGCGGCAGGACGTCCTCCAGCTCGTCGAAAAGCCTGCTCCAGGGGAAGGTGCGGTGATGGATCAGGGTGTTGAGGTAGCTCGCCTTGGTGTTCCGCGCGGCAAGCCCGACGTCGCGCAGCCGCTGCCACTGGCCGTCGATCAACGACTCCTCTTCAGCGACCTGCCGCTCGAGGGCCTCGAGACGATCCGAGCTGGTGGAGGAGCCTTGAAAGTAGAGGCCCCAAAACCACAGATTCGCTACCAGCAGAAGGCCCCCCAGCATCCACATCCCCAGGGCCGCCCTGGCCACGGGACGGCGGTTGAAGAACGGCCGCCTCGAGAGGTTGACCACGCGCATCACAAAATCTCCAGAGCGGCGGCGCCGAGCATGGGCGCCGAGCGCAACCAGGACGCTCCGGGACGCGAGCGGGTCAGCTGAAAATGATCGAAGCCCAGCGGCTCCGGCACGATCTCGAGCTCGTCCTGGATCCAGTGCAGCCACTGCTCCTCGAGGTCGGACTCAACCGCCAGAAAGGCGCGGCGCGGGGGGCTGTTTGGAAAATGCTCGCGCATGAAGGTGGCGGTCATGCGCAGGTCGCGCGCCACCGCGTCGGCGAACACCCCGCCCTCGGTGAAGGCCTTGTAGCGGTAGATCATCGGCTCGCCCGGGCGAAAGAAGCTAACCGTATAGGAATCCTCGAAGACCGCCACGAGGGCCGCCAGCTCTTCGGGCGCCACGGAGTGCTCGAGGCTCGACATCAAAGCCAGGGTTTCGTTGGTCAACAGCCCGAGCCGGACGCCGGCCTGGGAAAAGGCGCTTTCGATCTGCTCGAGCAGGGTCTCGATGGCGAAGCCGAGGAGCAGACGCAGGGGTTCGGCCTGGTTGGGAAAGGGCGTGACCTCGGTGGCCGAAACGCGCAGATCCTCCACCCGGAAGGGCACCAGGCGGGTCAGTTTCCACACCAGAACTTCCTGGCGCTGGGCCGGCTTCTTGGGCAGCTCCGAGAACTCGGCAAAGGCCAGGCGCATCCAGGTATCCGGAATCACCAGCGACGCCTCGGTCACCGGCCCGCCGAGTTCCCTCAGCAGGCTCTCGAGCGCTTCGGCGAACGCCTTGGGCTCGCGGAGGGGTCCACCTAAAACGCCGGGGGCGAAGGTTTCGGCGGGCAGGACGACGCTCTGCTCCGAGTCGAAGGCAAAGCCTTGGGGGCCTCGGTGAAAGGCGGCGTAGCGCAGCTCGCGGGCGTCGAGAGCGAAGACGTGGGGAGGGGCCGCGACCGGCTCGAGGCCGGCCAGGCGCTCAACCCACGAAGGTAACCTTGTTGATCTCACGGAGGGTGGTGACTCCCTGGAAAACCTTCTCCAGCGCCGACTCGCGCAAGAAGGTCATGCCCTCTTCCTTGGCCGCCCGGCGAATCTCGGCGGCAGGCCTCTTGGAGAGGATCAGCTCGCGAATCGGGTCTGAGAGGAAGAGGAGCTCGGTGACGGCGCAGCGGCCGCTGTAGCCGGCGCCGTTGCATTCGATGCAGCCTGCGCCTTCGTAGAAAGTGGTGTCTTCATAGAGGTCGGGGTCGAGGCCGCTCTCCTCGAGCAGCTCCGGCGTCGCCTTGACCGGGGTCTTGCAGTGCTCGCAGATCTTGCGCACCAGGCGCTGGGCCAGAATGCAGTTGAGCGCGGAGACGAAATTGTACAGATCCACGTTCATGTTGAGAAATCGACCGAGCACGTCGACCACGTTGTTGGCGTGCACCGTGGTGAACACGAGGTGGCCGGTGAGCGCCGACTGGATGGCGATCTGGGCGGTCTCCTCATCGCGGATCTCACCGATCATCACCTTGTCGGGGTCGTGGCGCAGGATGGCGCGCAGACCGCGGGCGAAGGTCAGGCCCTTCTTCTCGTTGACCGGAATCTGAGTCACGCCGCCGAGCTGGTACTCGACGGGATCCTCGATGGTGATGATCTTGTCCTCAGGCTCGTTGATCTCGTTGAGGCAGGCGTAGAGGGTCGTCGTCTTGCCGGAGCCGGTCGGGCCGGTGACCAGCACCATGCCGTAGGGCTCGCGCACCATCTTGCGCAGCCGGCGCTTGGTGTCCTCGTCGATGCCCAAAACCTCCAGCGAGAGGTTCTTGAACTCCTTGTTCATCGACTCCTTGTCGAGCACGCGGATCACGCAGTCTTCGCCGTACACTGTGGGCAGGATCGAGACTCGAAAGTCGATGGCTCGCCCCTTGAGCCGCAGCTGGAAGCGGCCGTCCTGAGGAACGCGCTTCTCGGAGATGTCCAGCTCGCTCATCACCTTGATGCGGCTGATGATCGTTTGGTGATGGACCTTGTCGATGGCGTTCATCGCCTGGTAGAGCGCGCCGTCGATGCGGTACTTGATCATCACCTCCTGATCGCCGGTCTCGATGTGGATATCGCTCGCCCGCCGCTCGATGGCGTTGACCAGGGTCGCGTCGACCAGGCGGATGATCGGGCTCTGGTCCTCGGTGATGGTGTCGAGGCTGACTTCCTCGCCGCTCTCCTCGTTGATCACGCTGATGCGGAAGTCTTCGCTCGCCTCCTCCACCACCCGCTGGGTGCTGCGCTGCAGGAGGTTGTTGATGCCCGACGCCGCGCCGACCTTCACCTCCACCGGCTGGGCGAGCAGCATCTCCAGCTCATCGATCTTGCGCACGTCCGTGGGATCCGCCATGACCACGGCCAGACGGCCCTCATGCTGCGCCTCGGGGATGAACTGATAGCGCAGCATGATGTCGAAGGGGACGCGCCGGAAAAGATCGTTTTGGATCCTGAAGTCGAAAACGTCCACGTACTCGAGGCCCGAAGCTTCGGCCAGGGCGCGCGCGGCCCTCACGTCTTCCTCCTGCTCGAGGGCAGCCTCATCGACCGGCAGCTCGGCAAGCTCTTCCTGTATGACGTCGACGTCCATATCTCTACTCTGCGGATGGAGGTTGTGAGGTGAAGGGAACAGAAGGCGCGCCGGGGCGTCCCCGGCGCCGGGGATCAGACGCTGGTCTGGCTGAGGGCTCCGAACATCGGCAGGTAGATCGAGACCAGCAGCAGGCCGATCAAGAGCCCCATGATGATCAGCATCGCCGGCTCCACCAGGGCGAGGAGGCGCTCGACGCTGGTCTCGATTTTCTCATCGAAGTAGTCCGAAACGCTGCTCAGCATCTCGTCGAGGGAGCCGGTGGCCTCGCCTACTTTGATCATGTCGAGGGACATATGCGGGAAGACCCCGGCGTTCTCCAGGGCCTCGTTGAAGGCGATCCCCTGGCGGACCTCGTCGATAGCGGGAATCAGACGACCGCTGATGTGACTATTGCCCACCGCCCCGGCCGAGGTCTCGAAGGCCGACACCAAAGGAATGCCGCCGGAGATCAGGGTCGCCAAGGAGCGGCAGAACTCGGAGAGGGCAAAATCGCGCAGGATGGTGCCCAGGACCGGGATCTTCAGCCGCAGGCGATCGGCAGTGCGGCGAACGTCCGGACGCTCGAGCATGCGCCGGCAGAAAAAGACGAGCGCCACGACGCTTCCGAGCACCCACAGGATGTTGTCGCGCAGAAAGAGCGAGGTGCCGAGGGTGATTTTGGTCAGGGTCGGCAGCTCGGCGTCGAGATCGGCGTAGAACTGCGAGAACATCGGCACCACGTAGATCGCCATCACCACCAGCATGGCGATCGACAGCGCGATCAGCACCGAGGGGTAGACCAGCGCCGAGACCACCTTTTTGCGCGATTCGATGATCAGCTTCAAATAGCGAATGAAGCGGCGGATCACGCCCTCTAGCTCACCCGAGCGTTCGCCGGCCTTGAGGGTCGAGGCGTAGAGAGGCGGGAAGAGATCGCCGAAGCTGGCGAAGGCGTCCGACAGCTCTTCGCCCGACTTGACCTGGTCGCGCACCTCGGTGAGGACGTCGCGCAGCACCTCGTCCTCCATGCGCTCGAGCATCAGGTCTAGGGCCTGGAGCAGCGGCAGGCCGGCCTTGAGAAGGGCGGCCATCTCCTGATTGAAGGCGAGGAATTGGTCGTTCTTGATCCGCTTGCGGCGGCCGGTTCCCGGCAGCCGAAACTGGCGCAGCGCCGAGCGCGGCTTGATCTCGAAGATGTGAAAGCCCTTGCGCTCAAGCTCCCGGCGAACCGAAATCTCGTCGCTCCCGCTTTGCACGCCGGTGATGACCCGGCCGTCGGGGGTCCCGTAACGGCAGAGAAACTGCATCGATGCTGGCTCCGCTAGCGCTCGTTGGGGGTCTGAGATCCCGCCGCTTCGTCGGCGGACGGCTCGCCGTGGCGGGCCGAGATAGCGATCAACAGGGCCTCACGGCGCTCCGCATTCTGAGTGAGAACGAGCATAAAAGGCTTCTCGAGCCACAGATTGAAGGTGGCGTGGTACAGCTCGCGAGGCTCGAGGCGGCGCCCCTTATTGGTCGAGCGCACGCGCTTCTTGACCTTGAATCCCTCGAGCCGAAGGCGCTGATCCCCCACGACCTGGCCGAGCTTGAAGCTGACCTCATAATCATCGCCCACCGAGTGGGTCACCGGCTGGCCTTCGAAGGAGGGCACGTCGGCCTGCGCCAGCACCTTGTAGTCCTCGTAGGTTAAAAGGGCTTTGAGCCGCTCTTCGAGATCTTCCGGCAGCTCCGCACCCACCGTCGGCAGGGGCGGCGAGACGACGCTCTTTCTCTTGGGTCCGGCCTGCACGACCTGGATTTCCAGGCGCATATTCTTGGGCGGCACGTCAAACGCAGAGAGCGCCTCGGCGATGCGCTCGATCGACGCCGCGCGGTCGCGCACCACCAGGGTGTTGCCCCGGCGCTGCTCCTCGACCGAGCCGCGCGAGGAGAGAAGCGGCCGCACCAGGTTCAGGGCCTCGCCGACCTCGCGATGCTCGAGGGAGAAGGCGTGGGTGCTGAGGCGCGCTTCGTCCGCGGGCGCCGCGGGCTGGGCGGCCGCGGGCATAGCCGCGGAAAACCAGGCCAGGCAGAGAACGGCCGTCAGCAGCGCCGTCCGCGCGGCGGTCGAGGGATTCGAGGAGGGGTGGAGCATGGTCTTCATACGTCTTGGTCGGCGGTGAGAACGACCACCAGGGAGAGAGCCTCGTCTTCGATCTGCATCACGAGATCCGCCGCCGGATCGGCGTCTTCCACCAGCGGAAGCTCGAGGGCGGCGAGCGAAGCCCGGGAGAACCGGGGACCACCGAGGGCGAGCTGGGGGGTCTGGGGCGCTCGGGGCGCCTCGACCTGGGAGTGTGTCGCCACCTGAGCCGGGCTGTAGGAGGCATCCGGGCCGGTGAGCAGCGCCGCCGACACGCCGAGGGCCAGCAGCGCGGCCAGGGGCCACGCGAGGGCCGGCCGGCGTTTGGCGCGCTCGGCCTCCAGCTCGCTCGCCCGGCGCAGGCTCTTGACCGCGGCCTTCATCGATTCGATATCCCGAGCGCTCGCCGGCTCGTCGCTCGGCAGGCGGCGAAACATCATCAGCGGATCCGCCGCGACGGCGCGCTCTCGCTCGGCCGGATCCTCGTCGATCGCGGCCATGGCCTCCAGCCACTCCTCGCTATCGCGCTCGGGGGCCTCGTCGTGCTCGCGGACCAGGCTCTGCCAGTCGAAATCTTTCATCGCTTCTCCTCGGGAACTCGGCCCTCGGCGTACTCGGGGTAGCGCGCCACCAGCTGCTCGCGCAAATAGCGCCGGGCGTTGAAGAGGTGATTGCGCACGGTGGACTCCCGGCACCCGACGATCGCCGCCACCTCTTTGGAGGCCAGGCCCTCGACCTCCCGCAGCAAAAAGACCATGCGCTGCTTCTCGGTCAGGCCGGCGGCCAGCTCGTGAAAAATCTGCGTGACCTCCGACTCCTGCAGGCTCGAGCGGTCGCGCCGGGCGCGGTCGTCAAAGCGTCGCTCGATGTGCAGGCGGACGGGCTCGTTGTTCTTCTGCCGACTCTGACGCGAGCGCAGGTGGTCGATCGCCAGGTTGGTGGCGATGCGATAGATCCACGTGTTGGGGCTCCAGCGCGCGTCGAATTTCTCCCGGTGCTCCCACAGCCTAAAAAAGGTGATCTGGACGATGTCCCGCGCCTCCTCGTCGTCGTGGAGGATGCGGTAGACGGTCTTCGTCAGCGGTCCGGTCTTGCGCTCGATCAGCTCGTTGAGGGCCGACTCGTCTCCATCGCGCAGGGCGAAGAGCAGATCTTTGTCGGTGGCTTCGCGCAGCGAGTCGCGGTGGCGGCTGCGCGAGAAGGCGAGCGTTGGCCGGCTGGCGGCGGCTGTGGCTGGGGGCATGGTCTCGTTCTCAGGCGAAGAGTCGTGCGGTCCGGATGTGTCGTCGGTCGTCATGGACACCATCAGGAGGGAGGGAAGGCGGATTGGGGCAAAGCGTCAACTCGTTCGTCGGGATATACGAACGCTCGGCGACGCGCGTCTACCGCTGCACGGCACTGCTTCTGATCCGGCGGTAATTTTATCTCGACCGATGCCCTGACGGGCGGCTCTCGCCGCCTCCTCCACCTAAAAAGTCGGCCTCTAGAGATCGATCGGCAGCCGGCCTGCCAGCTCGATACCGCGCCTGGTGAAGCGAAAGCGATACGCCATCGCCTCGACCCCCGCCGCCACGGCCCGGCGCAGGGCCGCCCCGTATTCCGGATCGACCTCGTCCGCCGGACGCAGCCTCGCGCAGTCCATGCGCCCGACGAAATAGAAGATCACGGCCCGGTCCCCCCGCCCGACAAGGGTTTCCAGCTCCCGCAGGTGCTTGCGGCCGCGCAGCGTGACGGCGTCGGGGAAGGCGGCGTGTTCACCCACCCGCAGCGTAGCGTTTTTGACCTCTACCCACGCGGCGCCGGGCGCTGAACCTTCGGCGCCCGGAGGGCTCTCGAGCCTGAAGTCGAGCCTGCTGGCGCCGCCGTCGACCCGAACCTCGCCGCGCACCGAACCGTAGGCCGCGAGCTCGGGAATGCGGCCGCGGCGCAGAAAGCCGCCGAGCGCCCGGTTGGGGTTGGCCGTATTGACCCCCACCCAGGAGCGCCCGACCCGGATCATCTCCCAGGTGTAGCGCAGCTTGCGCTTGGGATTGCCGGAGTCCGACACCAGGATCCGGCTGCCGGGCTTGGAGCACGAGGTCATGGCGCCCGAATTGGCGCAGTGCACGGTCAGCTCGCGGCCGTCGTCGAGAACGACGTCGGCCAAAAAGCGCTTGTAGCGGCGGACGAGCCGCCCGGAGTAGAGCGGCTTGTCAAATCTCACGCTGCGCCTCGAGGCCTGGGCCCGGAGGAATGGATGATCTAGAGCTTGACCGGCGACTCGCCGATCAGGATCGTGCTGCCGCGCGGCGCGTCGGTCACGCCCTCGGGCTCTAGGGTCAAGCGGAATCCGCTGGTGTCGTCGGGCATGGAGAGGTTCTGCAGGCCGGCCACGCCACCCTCGATCTCCACCACGCCGGCGTCCACGGGTCCCTGCTCGGTCACGTACCAGAGGTGATAGCTCTGGCCGATCGGAGCCGGCTCGAGTCCCGAAACGGTGAGGTACCAGCGCTGATGCTGACCGCAGACGAAGACCCTGCCGAAGGGCTCTTCTTCCCCTGCCGAAACGCTCCTGATGGCGGCCTCCGTGGGCTCCATCGGATAGGCCTGGCGCGACACGGTGTTGACCATGGCGAGCCGCTGACTCACGGCGCGGTACTGAGTCCTGCTTTCGTCGAGCTGCTGCCTGAGGAGCGACAGCTCGTCCAGGGAGTCCTGCTGCACCGCGAGGGTGGCCCTTTGCTGGTTGACCTGGCTGTAGAAGTAGCCGAGGCCCACCAGGCAGAGGGCGAGCGCCGCGGCCAGCGCCGCGGTCATCCAGCCGGTGCCGTACTGCCGCGGCGAAAAGGGCACCACGCTGGCGCTGGCGAACTCCTCCTCGGCGGCGAGGCCCGGATCGCTGGAGGGCGGAGCCATCGGGCTCGTTCCCGGAAGACCTTCGCTCGCGGGCGGTCCGGATACCGCTGCGTGATGCAGGGTGCGGTCCACCGGGTCGCGGGGGTCAGAAATCCGAGGCGTCTCGGCGCTTTGGGGAAACGCTACAGGGTCTGCGGGCTGCGGGCTCGCGGCCGAGCCGACCGCGTTCATCAGCCGGTCTTTGAGCGCTCGCGAGGGCGCTTCAGGCTCGAGGCTGTAGGCCAGCATGGCCACGGCCTCGAGC